>JAYUBA010001365.1:0-10312 GCA_043741075.1 Frigoriglobus sp. | reverse complement strand
GTACGGAACCCACCCCGTCGCTCACGCTCCGGGTTCGCCCCGCTCCTCCACCCCTGAAAGCCCTCATGCACCGCCTCTTCGCTCCCGTCGCGGTACTGCTGCTGTGCGGCGCGGCCACACACGCCCAACAGCCCACACACAAGATCGAGGCGACCGACCGCCAGAAGGTGAACGCGACGCTCACCTACGAGCTGCGGACCACGAACTTCGCGGCCACCAAGTGGATGATCTTCCTACCGGAGCCGCCGGAATTGCCGTCGCAAGTGAAGGTGAAGACGACCGCTACCCCGGCCGGGAAGCTCCTGACCGAGAAGAGCTTGCTCGGTCGCAAGGTGCGGTACATCGAGATCGCGGTCGGCAAGCCGACCCCCGGCGCGGGCGCGTCGATGAAGATGGACGTGGAGGCCGTGCTCCGCAGCCGCAGGCTGGTGGAACTGAAGGACGGCGAGGCGCCGCCCGCGGTCGCCCCGCTCGCCGCGGCCGAGCGCAAGTACTACCTGTCCGCGACGACGCGCCTGGATCACGATGCGCGCGCGTTCCAGGACTGGCTGGACGCGAAGAAGCTCCGCCGGGCGAAGGCCGAAGGCCCGCTCGACTTCGCGGCCCGCGTGCTGGAGGTGATCCGCGCCGACTACACCTACCGCTTCGGCCCGGACGAGGACAAGCGGGCGTCGGTCGCGTGTACGGCGAACCGGACCGATTGCGGCGGGATGGCGTACCTGTTCGCCGCGGCCATGCGGGCCAACGACGCGCCGGCGCGGGTTCTCGTGGGCCGGCTGGCCCTGCCCCGCGAGCCGGGAACCGACCGCTCGCAACTGGAGTACGACCGCCCGCACATCCGCGCCGAGGTGTTCGTGACGGGCGTCGGGTGGGTGCCGGTCGATCCGGCGAACGCGCACGCCGAGAGGTCGAAGCCGGTGACCGCGTTCGTGGGCCACGACCCCGGCGACCTGCTGGTGCTGCACGTCGATGTGGACCTGCGGCTGCCGTACCCGGACAAGGAGCGGGAGGCGCAGTTCATTCAGGTCGGCCCGTCCTACTGGGCGACGGGCACCGGCAGGTTCGACGGGCAGTACGGCCCGACCGGTTGGGACCTGAAGGCCGCGGCGATCGAGAAGAAGTGACCCGCGGCCCGCCCGAATTCCGCGCCGGGGGCAACGGGCCGTCACTCGAGAACCTGTTCCGTGAAGTTATAGTTCAGGCCGGCCTGGTTCGGCCCGAGGAAGATGTCGAAGAGCCGGTCGTTGTCGAGCGACCCGTTGGTCGCGCCGTTGGTCGTGCCGACGTAGTCCAGACCGTCGATGTAGCCTTGAAGCGGCTGCGTTTCCAGGACGCTGTACGTCCCGGCCCGCAGGGCGCCGAACTGGTAGAACCCGTTGGCGTCGGTGGTCGTGCTGAGGCTCACGGTGCGGCCCAGGTCGTCGGTCCCGATGAGCTGGATCGTGACGCCGGCCAGCGCCGTTTCGTTCGCGTCCTTGAGGCCGTTGCCGTTGAGGTCCACGAACACGTACCCGCTCAGGCTGGAGGTGCCGGTCGTCGGCTGGCCGGGCGGCGCGGCCCTCACGGCCCACTCCTCGAACCCGCCGTTGGCCGTCGCCCCGGCCACCCCGCCCATCTTCGAGTACAGGTAGACGGCGGTGTTCGGGTCCGCGCCGGCGAACGCCGCGTCGGGAATCAGCAGGGTCATGTCGCCGGACCCGCTGCCGCTGCTGAGCCGGGCGTCGAGCAGGAGCGACACGTCGCCGTTCGCGTCCAGGTCGAACACCGCGGACCGGCCCGCGAGCGTCCGGCTGGCCGTGTCGTACCCGGTCAGGTCGGACCGGTCGCCCAGGAACACCCGCACCTCGTCCACCGACAGGCGCGGGGACGACGACTTCTGGTTGATGTCCAGGAGGAACTCGCGGTAGGCCACCCCGTTCACCACGACGACGGGCACCTGGCCGAGCGTCAGCCCGCGGGTGAACTGCGGGCTTTTGTTCTCGTCGAACTGGAGCGGCCGGGCGGTCGTGTTGTACCCCTGCTCGGGGCCCCCGCCGGACGCGGCACCCTGGATCCGAACGAAGGAGTTGATGACCCCCGTGCCGGTCGGCTGGGCGTTGACCTGACGGGCGATGAACCCGTCCGTCGCCGCCACGGCCCCGTGCGCGGTGAGATCGAGGAGGGTGACCGACGGCAGCGCGCGGTCGTCGAGTTGTTCGGCGGAGAGGCGGGCGGAGCGGGCGGGCGCCATTGCGGTTCCTCGTGGGTGCGGAGAGCGGTTGCCGGCTGCGGAGCCGTGCGAGCGGCGGAGCGGCCGGAGGGCGACGAGCGCCAGACTCGTAGTTCACGCCGCCACCGGGGTCAACTTCCACTGCCGCCCGAATCGCGGCGCGGCCGGCGGGTCGGGCGGCAGTCGCGCCGCGGCACGACCCGAACGCTCCGCCGTAACCGGGCGGGCGGGAGTGACTTCGGACCGCGCTCCCGCGCGCGTCGCGCGACCGCCGAATCGCGCCGGGCGGATTTGTGCGCCACGACATGATGGGAAAAACGGCGGCAATGGTTTCGGTCCGGAGCGGGTGCCGCGTGGGCAGAATCCGACCGGGCGCGAACGGGCCGCGAGAGGGAGATGCGCAATGCCGGGCAACGACCCGCGGGTGTTCTTCGCGGCCGAGCGGACGCTGCTCGCGTGGGTGCGGACCGCGCTGGGGCTGGTCGGGCTGGGGTTCGTCGTCGCCCGGTTCGGGCTGTTCCTGAAGCTGATGCGGCCGGACGTGGACCACCCGTCGCACCCGTGGTCGGCGGCGGTCGGGGTGGCGCTGGCGGTGCTGGGCGCGGGCGCCGCGGCCGTCGCGTCGTGGCAGCACTGGCGGTTCTGCGCCACGCTCGCGGCGCACGAACGGCCCGCGCGGTACCGCACCGAACCGGCCCTGTGGCTCGGCTTCGGCGCGGCGGTCGCCGGGGTCGTGCTGGCCGTGGTGATCGCGGTGTGAGCCGGCGCTACTCGCCGCTCTCGGCGACGAACTTCTCGTTCAGCCGGCGGAGGATCTCGTCGGAGTAATCGACCGACGGGTCGAGGTAGAACGGCTGCAGCGCCGGCGGCTTGAGCTTCAATTCCTTGATGAGCGGGTTCTCCGCCTCCTCGCGCGTGACCGCGTCCGGGAACGCGAGCAGCGCCACCAGGCCGCTCTCCTGGGCGACCGCGGTGGTGACCGCTCGGATGTCGTCGTAGATCTCGACGATGATGACCGACGCCCGCTCGTTGAGCATCTTGTTGAGCGCCCGGTCCATGTCCTCGATCTGCCGGGCGAGCATCCGCATGTCCTCCCTGGTCTCGTCTTTCTTCTTCGCTTCGGTCGTCGGCTTCTGGGCGACGGCCTGGAGGTCGGTGTACATGTTGCGGACGCCGACCAGGTTGGCGGCGAGGCGCTCCCTGCGGGCGTTCAACCGCTCCAGGGCGGTCTTCGCCTTCCTGGAGTCCCGCATCACCTTGGCCATGTTGAAGTAGCCTGTCCGCGGGCCGATCGCGACCGGCGGGCGGGCGTCCGCCTTCACCTCGTTCGGCGGCCGGGCGGTCTTCGTCGGCACCGCCGCGCCGGTGACGAACGCCGCCCCCATCACCGCCACCGCACCGGCGGCCAGCACGCTCCAGCGAATCATGTCGAAGCCCTTCCGTGGACGGTCGCACCGGCGGCTTGGGGGCCGGGCGCACCGGGGCGGAAGGTAATCGCGAACGAACCCGCGCGGCAAGCCCAAGTGCGGCGTCAGACCCGCGAAGCCGCAAGCGGCGACTATTTCCCGCCGCTCGCGGCTTCGCGGGAACGCGCGTCACTCGGCTTTGGCGGTCTCGGCGAACTCCTTGAGCGCCTTCTCGTGCTTCGCGAGTTCCGCCTTCAGCTCCTTGATGCGGGCCTGGTGCTTCTCGATGACCGTCTCCTGCTCGTCGAACTTCTTCAAGTACCGCTTGAACGCGTCCGATTCCTTCGGCGCCTTGTCGATGTTCTTGCGGATGCGGTCCTGGTCGTCGGCGATCTCCTTGAGCGCGGCCTGCTCGTCCGCGATCCCGCGGCGCGCCTCCTCGACCTTGTCCCGCAGCGCCATGGCCTTCACGAGCAGGTCGCGCACGGCCGGCTTCGTCTCCGGCCGCTTCGAGTAGTGGAAGAGCGTGCCGGTGCCGCTCGGGTCCATCCGGGCGATGTCCACCGTTTCGCGGCGCGTGGACTCCTCCGCCACCTCCAGCGTGACGAGCGCGCCGGCCTTCACGGTCACCTCCAGGCGGTAGAAGTTCCGCGTCTGGTCGGACGGTTTCTCCGGGGTCACGAGCTTCCACCCGTCCCGCCGCGGGTGCTCGACGATCACCGTGCGGTCCTGCGCGTTGCGGTTGCGGATCAGGTACTTCGTCGCGTGCTGCTGTCCGAACTGCGCCTCCAGGTAGCCGCCGCCCACCTTCATCCCGGTGAGCGTCACCTTGTCCGCCTCCGGCCGTTCGACGACCTCCGTGCCCAGGTCGATGGCGTAGCTGACGAGCCGCGTCTCGCCCGGCTTCAGGTCCGGCAGGCGCGCGTCGCCGGCGAACGTGCCGCCGTCGTACACGGCCACCGGCCCCTGCGCGAGGTGCAGCTTCGTCTTGTTCACGAGTCGTAAGCCGAGCAGCGGGTGCTTCGCGAGCGTGGTCGCGTTGAAGATGCTCACCCGCCCGCCTTCGACGGCCTCGTTCACGAGCGGGAGCAGCGCGGACTTCTGCTTCGCCAGCGTGATCGGCTCGTCGATGGTGTACTCGAACATGTCGCCGAGCGAGCCGTCGGCCGCGGCCAGTGCGCCGGCCTCCTTGTCGAGCGGGTCCTTCACGGTCCTCACCGGCGGGCGGTCCGACTCCGGCGGGGGCGACGGGTTGCCGCGCAACCGGTTGACGTACTCCGTGTAACTCAGCCGGTCGCCGTAGAGGGTGCGGAGGTTCGGGCGCGGCACGCGCGGCAGGTAGCCGCCGAAGTTCCCCTGGAACCCGCCCTGAAGGCCGAACTGCCCGCCCTGAAGGCCGAACTGCCCGCCGAGATTGCCGAACTGACCGAACCCGCCCTGACCGAACTGGCCGCCACCCTGGAATTGCCCGCCGCCGAACCCGCCGCCGAACCCGCCGCCGGCGCCCTGGATGCCGAGGTTACCGATCTGCGCCGCGCCGTTGCCGCCAGCGCCCTGGTTGCCGCCCATCGCCACGCCCATGTTCGCGACGGGGTTCAGCCCGCCCTGGTACATCGGCGGGCGCAGCGACGCGAACAGGTCCGGTTCGACCATCGGGCGCGGCACGAACAGCGGGTCGTACAGGTCCATCTGGAAGGTCATCGGCCGCCCGGCGACCAGGCCCACCTTCACGTTCGTCCAGTCCTCGTCGGTGGTGTTCTCCACCGTCGCCCAGCCCTGGATGCGGGCCGCGCCCTTGTCGTCCACGGTCAGCCGGTAGCTCGGCTTCCACAGCGGTGCCTCCACCACGTACCCGACGGCGACCTTCCGCTTACCGGCCCCGCTGAACACCACCGACACCGCCTTCTTGTTGTCGCCGCGCGCGGTCGCGAGCATCTCCAGCGCCTTCTTGAACTCGGCCTGAAGCTCCGCGCGCACGAACTTGATCTTCTTGAGTTGCTTCAGCTCGACGGTTTGCAGCCCGTCCTCGGTGAACAGGTTGACCAGTTCGCCGGGGTCCGGTCCCGTCGCGGGGACCGCCGGTCGTTCGACGCTCACGATCTGCCCGGTGGTCATCACGCCGGTCTTGTCCGTCGCTTCGATCTTCTCGCCGCGCACTTGATGCATGAGTTGCCCCATCGTGGGGTTCTCGGTCACGTCCACCGCGAAGCCCTTGAGTGTGAAGTCGAGCGGCATGCGGTTGTCGTAGGTGACGGCGCGGACCTTGCCGCCGTCCTTGTCGGTGAGGACGAGGCTCTTGAGCAGGTCGTTCACGTCGCCCTCGTCGAACCGCAGGTCGAGCCGGGCGTCGCCGGTGATGTCGCCCTCGCGGTGGAAGTACGCGACGCCGGCGTTGAACAGCACGACGCGTGTGATGGGGAGGTTCACCGGCGGCGGGAGCTTGGGGTCGGCCGCGGGTGGGAGCGCCTTCGGCAGCTCCTTCGGGATGGGCCTGGGCTGCTTGGCGTCGGGCTGGCCGTCGCCGCGGGCGAGCGGCGCGAGGATTACGAGGCCGAACGTCAGCGCGACGACCGGCAGCAGGTGCGAGGGGCGCATGGGGAGAAGCCCGTGGGTGAGGGGAACACGACCCGACGCGAAGTGTAACGCCGCGCGGGGGCGGGTGTTGGTGGAGAGGTGGGGCCGGCTTCAGTTGGCGGGTTCCGCGTTCGATGTGTCAGCCGCAGTGGGCGGCTGTGGGGGCGCGAGAAGCGAGCACGTCTCGGCCAGTTGGCGCGCCCGGCGTTTCCGCTCTTTCGGGGGGTGATCGCAGTACACGTTGGCGTGGCTGTCGTTGCCCTGTTCGGGTTCGAGCCGGGCGTCGAACCCGAGCGCGCGGGCATCGCCGCAGTTGAACGCGATGACCACGCTCCCTGGTTCCCACCGGGCGAGCGTCTGTTCGACGGTACTCAGTCGGGCGATGTCCGCGGAGAACACGGGGTAGTTGAACGCGGCCGACGACAGCACGCCGTCGGGGAACCAGACGGCCGCGGCCTTCGGCACGATGACGCGGTAGAGCGTGTCCGCGTCGGGCACGGCGGGGCCGCGGGCGTCAGCCGCCATGCGTCACCCAGGCGACGAGTTGTTCGGCCCGGCCCCGGTCGGTCGCGGGAAACGTATCCTCTTCGTCGGTCCCGCGGGCGGGGTGCCAGCGGAGGAAGTGGAGCTGGTCTGAAGTCTCGAATTCCAGTTCCAGCAACCGGTCGGCAAACCGCCATTCCAGTTGCAGTCCACCGGACGACAGCGGCACCACGGCCGGCGGCGTGGCGAACGCCCATCCGGGCATGTCCTGACCCCACGCGCGCACGGCCCGGAGGAGCGCGCGATCGACCGGCGGTGCGCCGCGGCCGTCCCAGTTCGGTTCGAGCGCGGCAACCTGATCGAGCCCCGCGTCCAGCGCGACGAGGCCGGCGGCGATTTCGCGCAATCCGACGACGGTGGTACTCATACCGCCATTCTATCACGACTTCGGTTGATCGGTAATCAGCGCCCGCAGCACCTTGTAGTCCGTCTTCCCGGTGCCGAGCGTGGGGATCGTCTGCACCAGTCGCACCTCGTCCAGGCGCATCACGCCGCGGTGGCCCTCGGACTGCAACAGCGCGTTCGCGTCGCGCAGGTTGAGCGGTTCCGTGCTGAACAGCACAATACGGCGGCCGTCGGGCGTTTCGATGCCCTCCAGCGCCACCCGCGGGCCCTGGTCCGTCGGCGGGTACTTCTTCGCGAACGGTTCCTCCAACGCGGGGAGCGAGATCATCTCGCCGCCGGCCTTCAGGAACCGCTTCAGCCGGCCGTGGAACACCACCTCACCGGCCGCGTCCACCGCCGCGAGGTCGCCCGTCACGTACCACGTCTTGCCGTCGATCTCCGCGAACGGCGGCGGGCCGTCGTGCCCGATGTAACCGGGGAACACGTTCGGCCCCGCGACGTGCAGCATTCCCATCTGCCCTTGTGGAAGCACCGCGTTCGTCTCCAGGTCGGTCACGCACAGCGAAACGCCCGGAATCGGCGGGCCGATGGTGCCGCGGTGCGGCCGGCCCGGCCGCGTCACCGACACCACCGGCGAACACTCGGTGATGCCGTACCCCTCGATCACCTGGGCGTTCGGCGCGGCCCGCTTCGCCCGTTCGAACAGCGCCGGCGGCGGCTTCTCCGCGCCCAAGACGATCAGCGTCAGCGAGTCCAACTCGCCCGGCTTCGCGCGCTCGAAGATGTAACTCATGAACGTCGGCGTGCCGGCCGCGAGCGTGGGCTTGTACGTCGCCACCTTGCGCGCGAGCGCCGCCGAGTCCGTCGGGTCCGGGTGGTGAACGACCCGCATCCCGACGAACAGCGGTAGCAGGCCGGTGATGGTCAGGCCGAAGCTGTGGAACATCGGCAGGAAGCCGAGTACCGAGTTGTTCCGACCGATCTGCAGCGCTTCGAGACACCCGCGCTGGTCGGAGATGATGTTCGCGTGCGTCAGCGGAACGGCCTTCGGAGCCTTCTCGCTCCCGCTGGTGAACAGCACCACCGCCGGTCGATCCGGGTCGGACGGCACCGCGGTCAAGAGCCGCGCCTTCACCCGCCCGGCGAACAGCCGCACGGCGAGCAAGCGGCGGAGCAGGCCGAGCTTGCCCATCCCGGCGCGCACGTCCTCCAGGAAAAGGAACTGCGTGCCGTGTACCTGCACCTGCGCGCGGTCGATGAACGCCTTCGACGTGACGACGTGCGTGAGGCCCATCAGCTTCGCCGCGTGCGCCAGGTTGCCGGGGCCGGTGGTCCAGTTCAGCATCACCGGCAGCTTGCCGGCGAGGTGCAGTCCCAGGAACGCGAGGTCGCACGCCACCGCCGCGGGGAGCATCAGCCCGACGTTCGGCGCGGCGATGTCGCGGAACTGCGCGGACATCGCCCACGCGCCGACGATGAACTTCTCGTACGTCACGCCGCCCGCGAGGTCGTCGGCCGCGATCACCTCCTTCCGCCGCGCGACGGCTTGATTCAGGAACGCCGCGCTCACCGTCTCGCCGAGGATGGCAAGGGGCGCGTCATCGGAAGGCGGGTCGAACCAGCCGGCCGGGGGCGGCTTCGGCGGCGCGTTCTGGCTCAGCCCTTCGGCGATCGCCCACAGCCCGCCGACGGTCGTGGGCACGGCGTCGCTGCGGAACCCGAACCGCTGTTCCACCGCGAGCGCCACGTCCATCGCGTCGAGGCTGTCCATGCCCAGTTGAAGGAACGTCGCGTCGGGGGTGTTCTCATCGGCCGCGAGCGGGCGCTTCAGCTTGTCTTCGACGACGTGCGCGACGGCGGCCTTCGTTTCCGGCCTCACCTTCGAGAGGTCGAACTCCGGCGCGACCGCGACCGGCGGCGGGAAGGTGTGCGCGCGCGGGCCGAACAGGAAGTGGTGCGGCACGAACGTCGGCTCCTCGCGCGGGGTGTCCGCGTTGTACCACGCGTCGAGCCATTTGTTCACGGCCTCGCGGGTCGTCGCCGGGCGCCGGTCCGGGGTGAACGCTTCGAGCGTGACCGTGACGCGCCGGCGCGGGGCGAAGACGAACAGGTTCGCGGCCCACAGCCACAACCCGCGGACGAACAGACGCATGAGCGCCGGCTGGCCGTCGGCCCAACTGTACATGCTGCCCCACAGCCCGCGGGTGCGGGCCAGCACGACGGTGCAGTTCGGTACGGCGGCCAGCACGTCGGCGGCGGTGCGCGCCCCGCCGAGGTGCTCGGCGCCGTCGCGGGAGAGCCGGCCGCTGGGCCACAGGATCACGTTCTCGCCGGCCCGCAGCGCGGCGATCACCTCGCCCACGGCCGCTTCCGCCCGCCGCTTGTCTTCCGCGCTGGCCTTCACGATGTCGGGCATCCGGATGCCGCGCAGGAGCCACGCGAGCGGCGCGAACAGCGGGCTTTTGAAGTTCGTTTCGAGCAGCAGCGGGCGCATCTGGAAGACCGACCAGAGCCGCACGAGCAGGTTCGGCGGGTCGGCGAACGCCGGGTGGTTGGGCATGATGAGGTACGGGCCGGGCCGCTTCAGCACGGCGTCGGTGCCGACGACCGTCACCTTGTAGCGCAGCGACAGAATGACTCGCAGCACCGCCCACGCGGCCCACCGGATCGGCCCCAGCATCGGCAATCTCCCGCTCGCGTTTCCGAGTGCGTTCAGGATAGGCTATTGACACCCCGCCCCGCGAGTGGGAACGTGGGAAACGTGTTTCTCACCCCGGACGAGGTAGTGTTATGCGCGCGGCAGTGATGGCGATGGTTGCGGTCGGGCTCCTGGGGCTGTCGGGCACCGGCCGCGCGGCCGACGACAACAAGGAGCTGATCGTCGGCGCGTGGGAGATCGCGTACAGCGACGCGAAGGACGTTCCGGTCGGCACCAAGCTGGAGTTCACCAAGGACGGTAAGGTGAACATCACGGTCAAGGCGGACGGCAAGGACGTGACCGTGGACGCCGGCGGCTACAAGGTCGAGAAGGACATGGTCACCCTCACCGGGAAGGACGGCGTCAAGAACGACAAGGGGCGCATCTGCCTGCTGAACAAGACCTCCCTCGTTATCAACGACGAGGTCGATGATAAGGTGATGGTGCTGAAGAAGGCCAAGGCGAAGTAAGCGAAGAACCCACCCCCCGGCCCCCTCCCTGCAGGGAGGGGGAGGAAGAACCACTCGTTGCCACTCG
>JAYUBA010001364.1:0-3194 GCA_043741075.1 Frigoriglobus sp. | reverse complement strand
TCCGACCTCCCCCTCAAGGGGGGAGGTCAGAGCCAAGCAGACGGCAACCTGTTGGTAGAATTACGCAGAAGTGGGGCGCTACACGCGGAGCGGGGTCCGCTTCAGTCCGAGCAGCGCCATCATCGCCTGCGCGAACGCGGGCAGGTCGTCGGGGCCGCGGCCGGTGAGCAACATGCCGTCGGTCACGGTCGCCTCGTCGGTGTACACCGCGCCCGCCGCCCGCACGTCGTCGCGGATGCCCGGCGAGCAGGTGACCCGGCGGCCGTCCAGCGCGCCGGCACTGATGAGCAGTTGCGCCCCGTGGCCGATGGCCGCCACCTTCATCCCGCCGTCCACGAACGTGCGGGCCACGTCCACGGCCTCCTCCCGCTGCCGCAACCGCTCGGCCGCCGGGCCGTCCGGGATCAGCAGCAGGTCGTACTCGGCCGGGTTCACCTCGTGGATGGCGGTGTCCGGTTCGACCACGTAGCCCCGCTGCCCGGTGACCGCGTGCAGGTACGGGGCGGCGACGACCACCTCCACGTCCTCCTCGCGGAGCCGGTACCACGGGAGGAACAGCGTCAAATCCTCGAACCCGTCGGCCGCCAGGATGAGGGCTTTCATGTCCGCCTCGGAAGGTGGGTGCGAAAAGGGAGGGTTATTGGGATAGTAGCGACCCCGCGGCCCGTGCGAAAGGTCTAGTGCGCGAACCGCCCGGGCGCGGGTTTCGAGTCGGAATTGACCAGCCGACGGACTCTGCGTATTGTCCCGCCCCTTAGCCGCCCTCCCGCACCGGACGCGTTCCGGCCGGCGGCGGCTTCGCCAGGCACCGGGACGGGCACGGATGCGCGTTCGCAGTTGGCTGATCCGCGGGCTGATCCTCGCCGGGGTGGCGGCTCTCGCCGCCCTCGCGTGGCTCGCCAATTCGTGGATCAGCCCGGACCGCGTCCGCGAAAAAGTCATCGTCACCCTATCCGAACAGTTCGAGGACGTAGACGTTCACGTCGGCTCGGCCCGGATGCGCATCCTCGGCGGCATCGCCGTCACCGACCTGCGGTTGACCCGCCGCGGCGACCCGCCCGACCAGCCGTTCCTCGTGGTGCCCAACGCCATCTTGTACCACGACAAGGAGCAACTCAACCGCGGCAAGCTCGTCATCCGCAAGGTGGAGATGGACGGGCCGACGTTCCGCATCGAGCGCTCGGCGGACGGCAAGTGGAACCTGACCGAGGTGATAAAGCCCGGCCCGGCGGACCGGCCGATCCCGACGTTCGTCATCAAGGGCGGCACGGTCACGGTGACCGACCGGACGCCCGGCGCGCTGCCGCCGGCCACGTTCACCGACGTGCAGTGTACGCTGCTCAACGACCCGCTGCCGACGCTCACCGTCCAGGCGACCGCGAACGCCAAGGGGTACGGCCCGGCGGACCTTCGGGGGCGGTTCAACCGCATCAACAAGCACCTGTCGCTGTCGGCCGGGTTGAGCGCGTTCCCGCTGGGCGAAGCGGCCGTGCCCGTGGCGCAGCGGTTCGCCCCGGAACTGGCCCCGCATCTCGCCAAGCTCACCGCCACCGCGAACGTGAAGGCCGAGATCACGTTCGCCCCGGACGCGAACCCGCCGTGGCGGCACGACGTGCGGTTCGAGGTGAAGGACGCGCGGTTCGAGCACCCCGACCTGCCCTGGCCGGTGGAGAAGATCACCGCCGCCGTGCGGAGCGTGGACGGGCGCGTGAAGGTGGAGGACGCGACCGCCCAGATCGGGCCGGCGAAGGTGCGGGTGTCGCTGGAGACGCGGGGCGACGCGGTCCCGGCGGCCGGCGCGCCGCCCGCCGACGACCCGCTGCGGCGGTTCGAGGACAACCTGCAGCGCCTCGACATCACCGCGGCCGGCGTCCCGCTGGACGACGGGCTGTTCGCCCACCTGCCGGAGAAGCTGAAGCGCGGGCGGCGGATGTTCAGCCCGACCGGGCAAATCGATCTCGGCTACAAGTTCACGCGCGAGGGCGCCGGCTGGCGGCGCGAGCTGGAAGTGCGGCCGAAACAAGCCGGCATGGTGTACGAGAAGTTCCGCTACCCCGTGTCGGACGTGCGCGGTCTGATCAAGCACACGGTCACCCACGCCGGCGCCGAGAACACGACCATCGACCTCATCGGCATCGCCGCGGGGCAACTCATCACCGTCAAGGGGCGCCTCGACGGGGCGGGCGACGACCCGGCGATCAGCCTCCGCGTCACCGGGCTGAACGTGCCGATCGACGAGCAACTGTACGCCGCGCTCCCGCCGAAGTACGCGGCCCTCGTGCGCGAGTTCCGCGCCGCCGGGCGCGGCGACTTCGTGGCCGAGATCACGCAGCAGGCGGGCGTGAACCTGAGCGAGAACGAGTTCCGCATCGACGTGAAGGACGGGAAGCTGAACTACACCGCGTTCCCGTACCCGCTGGAGAAGCTGAAGGGCCGGCTGGTGATCCGCACCACCTCCACCGACGCGACCCGCCCGGTGCGCGCGGACCAGCCGGGGCTGAAGCCGACCGACCGCGACGAGGTCGTCTTCGACGGGTTCACCGCGGTCCACGCCGGCGCGCAACTGTGGATGAACGGCGCGAAGCGCCCGGTGCCGGACGGCCGCGACCACAAACTCGTACTGCAGGTGCGCGGGAACAACGTGCCGCTCGACGCCGACCTAAAGGGCGCGCTCGCCGCCGCGAAGGCGGACAACCTGTGGGCCACGCTCGCGCCCAAGGGCAAGCTCACCTTCGCCGCCGACGTGGAAGTGCTGGACCGCGCGCCGTCCCCGAGCCGCCCCGACTTCGCGCCGCCGCTGGACCCGTCGAAGGACGTGAAGCTCACGTTCAGCTTCTCCGGCCCGACGGTGACGCCCGCGTTCCTCCCGTACGAGCTGACCGACCTGGCCGGGTGGCTGGAGTACAAGAACGACCGATTGCGCCTTGAGCACATCGCGGGCCGGCACGGCCCGTCGCGCGTCAAACTCGCCGCCGCGGAGGTCCGGTTCTACCCGGACGGCGCGGTGTGGGCGAACCTGGGCGGCGTCGAGGTGAAGCCGCTGGTCCCGGACGCGGCGCTGAAGAAGGCGCTGCCCGGCAAGCTCGGCGCGGCCCTCGACGACCTGCAACTGAAGGGCGGCGCGGAACTGCTCGTGAAGCACATGGTGGTGCTGACGCCGCCGTCCGGACCTACCCCCCCGGCCCCCCTCCCTG
>JAYUBA010001363.1:0-3196 GCA_043741075.1 Frigoriglobus sp. | reverse complement strand
GGGGCGGCGCGGCGCGGGGGGCGTCCTTCCGCCCGCCGGGCGGGAGCAGCGCGCGGAACTCCTCGATCAGTTCGGCCGCGGTCCCGCGGTCGTCGGGGTCTTTCGCCAGCATCCGCCGCACGAGCCGGTCCAGTCGGTCCGGCACGTCCGGGCTGTACGCGCGCACGTCGGGGATCGGCGCGCGGGCGTGGGCCTTCATAAACGCGACCGCGTCCCGGTCTTCGATCTGGTACGGGGGCCGCCCGGTCAGCGCGTGGAACAGGGTGCCGCCGAGCGCGTACAGGTCGGACGCGGGCACGACCCGCTCGGCCCACTGCTCCGGCGGGGCGTACTCGCGCGTGCCGATGAACAGCCGGCGGTTGCCGGTGGCACGCGGGCCGTCGGCGGCCGGCTTCGCCGCGCCGAAGTCGAGCAGTTTGGCGGCGGTCGCGGCCGGCGACACGCCCGGCTCCGGGGCCGGGCCGAGGATCATCACGTTCGCGGGTTTGATGTCGCGGTGGATGAACCCGCTCTGGTGGATGAGCGCCAGCCCGCCGAGCAGATCGACCGCCCACCGCGCGACGAAGGCCCAGGGCACCGGGCCGAAGCCCTGCCCCAGCCGGTGCAGGTCGGTGCCCGCGACGTACTCCATCGCGATCAGGTACTCGTCGGTCGGGTTCCCGGCGGCGTCGCGGACGCGCTCGTACAGGTAGAACCGGGCGACGCCGGGGTGCTGCACCTTCATCATGGCCCGCGCCTCTTGCTCGAACCGCGCGCGCCCGGTGTCGGTGTCCTGGGTGAGGGTCTTCACCGCGACGAACCGCGCCGGGTTGAGTTGGCGCGCGCGGTACACCTCGCCCTGCCCGCCCTGGCCGAGCTTCTCCAGAAGGACGAACCGGTTGACCGCGAGCTGCCGATCGGGCTGCGGTCCGCCCTCGAACCACAACTCGATAACGCCGCGCTGGTACTCGGTCAGCCCGGCCGGGGCGTCGGATGCGCCCGCGCCGCCGGTCCACCATTCCGGCGGATCGGCGGCGAGCGCGTCGAGGGTCTTCGCGAGGTCGCCCGCGCCGCGCGTGGCGGCGCGCTGCCACCGTTCGGGGGTGGTCACCCGGCACGCGGTCAGGACGTGGCCGAGTTGGGAGAGCGTTGGCATCTGGCTCACGAAGCCGATCGGGGAAGGGGGCGGGCGTTCAGCAGCACCCGGTGCCGGCCGGGCCGACGCCGCACTTGTCCGGCGCGAGGCAGTCGGTGTGCTTGGTGCCGAGGTGGAACAGAATTCCCGACGGCGTGACCTCCGCCGCCGCGACCGGGAACTGCGACACCGCTTCGCCCTCGTACTCGACCTCGACCGGCATCGCGTCGGACTTCAGCAGCGGGGCCGCGAGCCGCATGACGCCGGCGAGCTTGCCCGCGGTGAGCCGGTGCGCAATGTCGTGCGCGACCCACACTTGGAGCAGGCACGACACCGCCGACCGCGTGGTGCCGCCGCAGTCGATGAAGTCCTTCTGCACGCGCCCGACCTCCGTGACGTGGAAGTGCGCGGGCACGAAGTCGCCACTCGGGAGCATCATGTGGAGCGCCGCCTCCGGGTTGTTGGTCAGAACCGCTTGAAATTCACCGACGTTCATCCGCTGGCCTCCGTGTGCATTGGGTACTGGGTGATTATACTCCACGTGTTCCGCGACCGGCACACTACGGCCACTCCGCCTACATGATGATGTCTTTCACCACGGTGCCGTACACGTCGGTCAACCGCTCGTGGCGGCCCTGGTGGAAGTACGTCAGCGCCTCGTGGTCGAGGCCCATCAGGTGAAGGATGGTCGCGTGCAGGTCGTGGACGTGAACCTTGTTCTCCACCGCCTCGAAGCCGAGTTCGTCGGTCGCGCCGTATGCGGTGCCGCCCTTCACCCCGCCGCCCGCCAGCCACATCGAGAAGCCGTAGGGGTTGTGGTTCCGGCCTGGCTCGTTCCTCCCCTCGCTGAACGGCATCCGCCCGAACTCGCCGCCCCACACGATTAGAGTTTCGTCGAGCAACCCACGGGCCGCAAGGTCGGTGAGTAACGCCGCGATCGGCTGATCCACCTCGCCCGCGTGCTTGCCGTGGTTCGATTCGATGCCGGCGTGCGCGTCCCAGGTGTCTTCGAGGTGCCCGCCGCCGCTGTACAGTTGCACGAAGCGGACGCCGCGTTCGACCAGCCGGCGCGCGATGAGGCAGTTCCGGCCGAACTCGTCGGTCGGCTTACGGCCGACGCCGTACATTTCCAGCGTCTTCGCGGCTTCCTTCGTCAGATCGACCGCCTCCGGGGTCGCGGACTGCATCTTGAACGCGAGTTCGTAACTCGCGGCGCGCGCCGCGAGTTCGCGCCCGCCGGGCCGCGCGTCCATGTGCTGTTGGTTCAACGCCGCGAGCAGGTCGAGTTGTTCGCGCTGCGCCGCGGGCGCGACGTGCGCCGGCCCGCGCAGGTCGAGAATCGGATCGCCCGAAGGGCGGAACAGCGTGCCGGAGTACGCGGCCGAAATGAACCCGCTCGACCAGTTCGGCTGCCCGCTGATCGGCCCGCCGCGCTTGTCCATCAGCACCACGTAGCCGGGCAAATTCTGGTTCACGGTGCCCAGCCCGTACACCGCCCACGAGCCGAGCGACGGGCGGCCGATGAACGTCTTGCCGGTGTTCATCATCACGAGCGCCGAGCCGTGCGCGTGGCTGTCCGTGTGGCACGACCGGATCACCGCGAGCTTGTCGGCGTGTTCGCGCACGCGCGGGAAGTAGTCGGAGACGGGCAGCCCGCTTTGTCCGCCGGGTCGGAACGTGCGGAACGCCGGCGTGAGGAACCCGATCTTCCGCCCGCCGGAGTTGATGAACTTCTTGTCCTTCGGGATCTCCGTGCCGGCGAACTTCTCCAACTCGGGCTTCGGGTCGAAGGTGTCCACCTGCGACGGCCCGCCGTTCATCATGAGGAAGATGCAACTCTTCGCCTTCGCGGGGAAGTGCGGCTTCTTCGGCGCGAGCGGCGGCTCTGACGAGCCGGAAGCGTGAGCGACGGATTCCGACGCGAGCAGCCCCGCGAGTGCGACGCCGGTGAACCCGCCGCCCATCTCCCAGATGAGTTCGCGCCGCGTCAGGCCACAGGGGAATAGGGAAGGCATCAGTCGTCTCGCTTGGTCGGATACTCTTGTCTTTGACCTCCCCCCTTGAGGGGGAGGTCGGCGGCGC
>JAYUBA010001362.1:0-3198 GCA_043741075.1 Frigoriglobus sp. | reverse complement strand
GGCGACTTGGTCCGCGGGGCCGGCGGTGCGGCGGGCCTGCCGCCGGTGGCGCCGCGGGTGGGCAGTTTCGGCAGGGCGCGGGCCGGCTCGGCCGGGGTGTGCGTCTTCGCCGCGGCCCCGGTCTCGGCCCCGTCGTCGGCGAGTCCGGGCAGTTGGAACGACGCCCGGCTGGGGACGCCCGCCGGGCCGCGGGCCGGTTGCGGGTTGGGCGTGCGCACGTTCGGGGCGGGGTTGATCCACCCGCGCTCGCCGGACGCCGGCGGGGCCGCGTTCGTCGCGGCGCGGCTGGGCAGCGTCACCTTCGCGCCGGGATTCGACCGCGGCGGGAGGCCCGGCCGTCCGCCGCTCGACTGTTTGCCCAGACCGGGCCGACTGCCCGACTGCGCGCTCGGCACGCCGCCGGGCATCTGGCTCAGGTCGCCCAGGAACGGCTCCAGCGCTTCGACCAGTTCGTCGCACCCGGTGTACCGCCCCTCGACCGTCTTCGCCATCAGCCGCGCCACCACCGCGGTCAGCCCGGCGGGCACGTCCGGAGCCAGTTCGGCGATCGGCATCGGGTCCTTGGTCTGGTGCGCCATCATCTTCTCGACCGCCGACCCTTCGGGGAACGGCACCCGCCCGGTGAGCGCGAAGTACAGCACGCACCCGAGGCTGTACTGGTCCCCGGCCGGCGTCCGGTTGGACGGCTCCATGATGCTCTCGGGGCTGGCGCAGTCCAGCCCGCTCGTGAGCGTGTTCGCGGTGGACATCGTGTCCACGAGGCTCTCGCCCTCGTTCTCGACGAGCAGCGAGCCGATGCCGAAGTCGAGGATGCGGGCCTGGTTGTCCGACCCGATCATGACGTTCGACGGCTTCACCAGCCCGTGGAACAGGTTGTTCTGGTGCGCGACGGTCAGCCCCTGGGCGACCTGCACCGCGTACAGGGCGGCCAGGTTGGGCGCGAGCTTGCCGTGCTGCTGGACGATCGACTCGAGCGTGTGCCCTTCGGCCAGCGGCCACGACAGGTAGTGCAGGCCGCCGGCGGTGCCCACGTCCACGAACGGCACCACGGCCGGGTGCGTGAAGGTGCTGAACGACCGCACCTGGCGCCGGGCCAGGCGGACGTTCCACATGCTCCGCCGCGGGAGCACCTTGACCGCGTAATGGTTGTTGTCGTTCTTCGAGCTGGCCTTGTACACCTGGCCCATGCTCCCGGCCCCGATGGCGTCGAGCAGCACGTACGGCCCGAGGACCAGCCCCTGGCTCTTGCCGTTGAGGATGCGCTCGGCCTGGAACGCGGTCAGCGTGCCCTGGTCCACGAGGAACTCGGCCAGTGCCGGGGCCTCGGCCCGCGGGTTGCGGCGGAGGAACTCGCTCACGATCTGGTCGAGCGGGCCGCGGTCGATGAGGCCGCTGCGCCGGAGGTCCCACACGAACCATTCGCACGCGCCGAGGTCACTCGTCACCATTGGGTGTTCATCCTTAGAAGCCCGGCACGGGACCGGGGGAGTCGGGCCGGGCCGCGCGTCGGGCCGCCGACGGGTTCGCGTTCCGCCGGAGCGGGGATCGTGTCACCCAAAATTAGGACACCTTTCCGGGGTGTCAAACTCGCGCGGCCCCGTTTTCACGCGTAACCCGACCCACTATCCTGAGCAGAATGAACGGCGCGACCGCACGCGGGGCGAATCGGGCACACGAAATACGCCTCAGAAGCCGCGTAATCCCGGCGACCGTTACGCCCGGACCTGAATACCACCTCCACGAAGGTTCCCTCCCATGCCTCTGGACCCGTACTCGACCTGCCCGTGCGGCAGCGGCAAGAAATTCAAGTGGTGCTGCGCCGCGTACTTCCCGACCGTCGAGAAGGCGTTCGAGCAGGAAGACCAGGGGCAGCACGAGGCCGCGCTCCAGACGATCAAGGGGCTGCTCACCAGTCACGCCACCAACCCGTCGGTGTGGCTGTACTACGCCCAGTTCCTGTACAAGGCGGGCGCGGCCGAACTCGAAGAAGCGGCCCGCACCCAGGCCAACCGCCGCGCCGCGCCGACCGAGGAGGAGACCGCGGCCTACGGTCGGAAGTTCGAGCAGGCCGAGGACGCGCTGTCCAAGGCGCTGGAGCTGAACCCGCAGTTCGGCATGGCGTACTTCCTCCGCGGCCAGTTCCGCGAGAACGAGGGCGAGCAGATCGGCGCGCTTCTGCTCTACCGCAAGGCGGCCGAAGCCTACGACCGGGAGGCGCACGAGCAACTCGCGGCCACGTACATCAAGATTTACCAGGGCGAGTCGATGCTGAACCGGCCGGTGGCGGCCCGCGCCGCGCTGGAACGGGCCGTCCACTTCGTGCCGGCCGACGCGGAACTGCACACGCAACTCG
Organism: Frigoriglobus sp.; assembly: GCA_043741075.1. GTDB lineage: Bacteria > Planctomycetota > Planctomycetia > Gemmatales > Gemmataceae > Gemmata. The sequence continues at coordinate 845 of JAYUBA010001362.1, read as the reverse complement.
ACGGCGAGTTCGGTGCGGGCGGCCCGTACCCGGCCGCGGCGCGCCGGCCGTACGCGTTCCGCCCGACCGCCAAGCCCGTGCCGGAGTCCGCCGCGACCGGCAAGCTGTCCGACGCCCGCAAGGCGTTCGACCAACTGACCCAGATCACCCCGGACGACCCGGCCGCGTGGTACAACCTGGGCGTGGTCCTGGCGTGGATCGGCGAGCAGCCGAAGGCGGTCGCGGCGCTCGTCAAGTCGATCGAACTGGAGACGGACGACTACCGCGCGGAGGAGGCCGGGGCGCTGGCGGAAGTGCTCCGCTGCGGGTTCGGCATGGAGAACGACTCCGACCACCTGGGCCACGCGTTCGTGATGCCGATGCGCGACCCGAACGTGGTGATGCGCCTGTTCGGCGCGTACGAGCAGGCGGGCAAGCTCCGCGGCGTGCAGGTGGATCAGGAACGCGGGATGATGTTCGGGGTGATCGTGGAGGAACTGCCGTCGCTGATCGCGGTCGGCACGGTGAACCTGGCCCGCATCGCGGCGCGGGTCGTGGTGGTGGCCGGGCAGGGCGTCGTCCGCCTCAGCCACCCGAACCGCGAGTCGGTGGCGAAGGTGGCCGACGAACTCCGCACCGCGCTTCAACTGGCCGTCGAGCAGCCGGCGGAGAGCACGAACCCGCTCAACTTCCGCGACGTGGTTCTCGAAGCCATCGCCCAGCCGACCGGGTCCGGGGACGAGGCGGCGATCGAGGCCAAGCTCCGCGACTTCGCGACCAACTACTTCGAGAACGTGTGGGCGCACCGCCCGCTGAAGGCGCTGTCCGGCAACACGGCCATCGACGCGGTGGGCAGCAAGGTGTTG
>JAYUBA010001361.1:0-10333 GCA_043741075.1 Frigoriglobus sp. | reverse complement strand
GACTGCGACTTCAACCAGATGCTCGAACTGTCCCTGGCACCGGGTCAGCCCCGTCACATTCGCGACTTCGACCCGGCCCCCCTGTCCGCGCGGCGCATCGTGACCGGCCGGCACTGTTACAGTTGCACCGCCGGTAGCGGGTCGAGTTGCCAGGGAGCGATCGCGTCATGAGTGACCGAACCGGAACGGTCCTCGTGTACCTCAAGTACCCGGAGCCGGGTCGGGTGAAGACCCGGCTGGCGGCCGCGATCGGGTTCGACGCGGCGGCCGAGCTCTACCGGGGGTGGATCGGGCAGGTACTCGGTCGGTTGCAACCGCTCCGCGGCCCCGTCTCGATCATCGGGGCGATCGACGGGGCCGGGCCGGAGGCGTTCGCGGCGTGGGGGGCGCTCGTCGACGGCTGGTGGCGGCAACCCACCGGCGACCTCGGTGCCCGGCTCGATGCGGGGTTCGCGCGCGCCCACGGGTCCGGAGGACCGGTGCTCGCAGTCGGGACCGACTGTCTGGAAATCGAGCCGGACGCGATCCGCGAGGCGTTCGCTCTCCTGCGCGATCTCGATGCGGTGTTCGGTCCGACCGGCGACGGGGGCTATCACCTCGTCGGCACGGCCCGCTACTTGGCTGGCTTTTTTGACGGCATCCGCTGGTCGAGTCCCGACACCCTCCGCGACCACTTCCTCCGGTGCCACGAGAGCGACTGGCGGGTCGAACTCCTCCCCGTCCGAGACGACATCGACACCTGGGAGGACTGGGTCGCGTATTGTCGGCGGACCGGTATCGGAGTTGTCCCGCCGTCAACGCCCTGAGGATGATGCGCGCAATCGAACCACGAGGCCAGAAGGAATCCCGGATGTGAACCACCGCACAGAAGTCCCGCCGGCCCCCGCCTATCATCCACGCACAACACGCGCTCGTGCGCCAGTTGCGCCGCGAGGCGACGGGGACGCCGGTCCGACCGCCCCCAACTCCGGCCGGCGGCACGATTCGGACGGATTCTCCCGAGTGATGTGAGCCAGGTCACGGACGGAGATACGCGAACGTGCAACAGTAAGAGGTACTAACTTAATGGCCTCGAACTGCGGAAAATGCCTTGAGAAGCCGCACTCGAACTCATTCAGTTAGTGCCTCTAATAGTGGCGGCAACTGATTCACGGCATGCCCCCCGCACGGACGCGTCAGCACTACCAGGTGTGCTCCCATGATCCCCGTAGCACAATCCGACGCTTCTCCGACCGGGTGGGAACCGGCTCCCGCCGGCGCCGTCGCCCGGCTCGCTCAACACCTCCGCCGCAGAAGTTCGCGCCGACGGTTCCTCCGCACCGCAGTAGCGGTGGCATCGGTCGGCGCCGCCGGGGGCGGTGTCTGGCTCCTGTGGCCCCGCAGCGGTGACGGGGAGTACGAGTACGGCGGGATCGTCTGCTCCGAGGTCGTCCGACAGGGGCCGGATTACATGGCCGGAAAGGTGCCCGAACCGACGCGCTCGAAGATCGCCGAGCACGTGGCCCGGTGCCCGCGCTGCGGCCCCCTCTTCAAGAAGATGGAAGCCGAGATGTCGAGGATGGGTTGAGATCTCCAGAACCATGCCTCCCCGGTACGACCGTACCGTTCGCCCGGTTCAAGGGCGCACGACGCGAACGACGACTTCCTACTGAGTCGCAGGTAGTCGGGATTGTTTGACTACGGGTGCCGGGAACGGCAGGTCGGACCGCTCCCACAATGCCCTCAGCAACTTCGGGTCGAACTTCAACTGGACCAGGTACTCGACCGCCCAGTCGTCCAACGCGCCCAGGTCGTCCGGGACGAAGTTGGCCAGCCGGCCCCACTTGAGCCACGACCACACGGCCTCGACCGGGTTCAGGTCCGGGGCGTAGGCCGGCAGTCGCACCAGCCACAGCCGCCGGTTCCGCTTCAGGAACGCGCGGATCACCGGCCCCTTGTGGTTGCCCCCACCGTCCCAGATGACGACCACCTTCCCCGGCAGGTGTCGGAGCAGATCCCGCAGGAACGCAACCACCTTCTCGGCACAGAAGTACCCATCGACGGCGGTGGCGAAGTCGAACCCAAGCCGGTGAGTACGCGGCGACACACTGACCGCGCCGATCACCGACACCTTCTTGCGGTGCCCGCCGTCCCCGCCGATCACCGGGGTGCGCCCGACCGGGGCCCACGACCGCCGGACGGTCGGGTTGAGGAACAGCCCGGTCTCGTCGATCAGGACGAGGTGGGCGCGGTCCGCCGCGACTTTTTTTGTGCGGCCGGGTACTCATCGGCGAGCCACGGTGCAACGGCCGCCGGGTTCCGCTGCTTGGCCCGTCGGGCCGGCTTCTGCGGGGTGTGCCGCCGCTTCGTGAGCCACTCCCGCAAGTAGTTCGGGTGGAACGCCACCCCGAACTTCTCCTCGATCAGTTGGGCCACCCGCGCGGCCGTCCACAGGTCGGTGCGGAACCCGAATGCGGTCGGCTTGCGGGTCAGCCAGCCAAGGGTTTCGGCCTCCCGCTTGGGTGTCAGGAAGGGCTTGCGCCCGGGGTGGGGCGTGCCGGCCAGGCCATCGTCCCCACCGGCCTTGTGCTTGCGCACCCACTTCCGCACCGTCTCCACATGCACACCCAGGAACGCGGCCGTGTCGGCCGGCGACCAGCCCTCACTCACCCGCGTCACCGCCAACCGGCGGCGGGCTTCTTGATCGGCACGCGTTCGGATCGTTTCCATGATCCCAACAGGTTACGATGGATCAGCCAAAACGGACAACCCCAACATCCTGCGATTCAGTAACGTTTTCGCCCTCGGCTTATGGCTGCTGATGTACAACCGCGTCTCCCACGTTTCACGCGCGCCGATGATCCGGCAACTCGTCACGACCACCAACGTACACAACCCGGCCCAAAGCGTACGCCGGGGATGCGTGGCCGGGATCGGGATGGCCCGACATGTGCGCCGCTCGACACGACCGTGACCCGTCTCGTCGGTTTCATGAACCTGTGCCGCCGCAACGGGGGCTTGCGCCTCCAGTTCCTTCTCCAACAATTGACACATGTCGCGTTCCAGGCCCGACTGGTTCCCCTTCAAGCCCAGCACATAATCGCCCTTCTGCTCGACGATCCGCGCCGCGATCTCTTTCCGACCGCCCATCGCGTCAATGGTGACCGTGCAACCGGTGATGTCGAGCAACCGGAGCAACTCGGGGATGGCCGTGATCTCGTTGGACTTCTCGGCACAGGCCACTTGCCCCAGCGTCAAGCCGCTTTCGGTCGCCCACGCGGTGACCCGGTGCAAGGCTCCCAGTCCCGATTTCTTCACAACGAGCGCCGGGCCGTCTTCCCGTCGATGGCGATGACCGTCCCACCCGTGGCCTCGTGCAACGCCTGGGTCCAGAGGAACAAACCCGCCGCGAATGGCTGGCGCTCTACCGACCCGAACACGCGGGCAAACGTGTCGTGCGAGGGGATGCCGTTGGGCAACTCCAAAAAGGTGCGCAGCCACGGCTCGCGTTTGCGGCCGAACACCTCGACCTCGGGCCAATCATCGGCTCCGCACATGCTCGCCAGCAACGTGAGGGCCGCGAGATCCAACAGCGTGTGGTCGCAACGCTCTTGCGCGCGGGGATCGTGCCGTTCGGCAGCGCCGGTACGCCGCCCCGCTACGAATGCGGTCCCCTCGCCATCCATACCCACGGCCCCGATACGAGACGGACGCCGACCGTGCCGCAAGCCGACACCTCCCACACGCGCCGTGACCGAAGTTAACTAAAAATCATACCTTACGTCCAGATTTTGATGCGCCGGCCCTGTCGCGGGGCGCGTGCCCCGCTCGTTACCGCCGGTCATTCTTCTCCGATCCCCAGCCCGGTTGTCTAGCACGGGGATATTTCGTCCACTTCACACAGGCGATGCCCGGTCTCACCCGAGTCGCCTACCGTTCAACCGACCGCGCCATCCTCCGCCGCACCGTTCGCCGGCAGCCCGATGCCGACGGACAGGATCTGGTCCATCTGCCGACGGGCCTCGTCCTGCCGCAGGTGGTAAGAGTGCCAGATCATCCGCGACTCCTGGTGCCCGAGCCAGTCCATCAGCACCTGTTGCCGGGCGTCACGCCGCTGCAGTACGCCTTGCGTCGTGTCCACATTCGACCACCGGAGATCGACGAGTTCCCCGATCCGCAGCCCGGTCGCCTCCAGGGCTGTCACGACATCGCTCAGCCAGTGAAGTTCTTCCCGGCACCGCGGGAGTACCCGACGATCACGTCGGGCACCGACGCAGCGGAGGTTTCGTCCGCGACGGCCACGGTCGTCGGGAAGTCGAGGTCCGGAAGCTGCGGCGCGGCCACCCGGTAGCCCAGCCCGCCGATGAACCGCGGCTTGAACCCCTCCGGATTTCGTAACAGACCGTCAAAGCGTAACAAAGCCACCCGAGCGCTGATGATCCGTATGTTCTCGCCCCGCTCGGTGAAACTCACGACCACCAGCCGGTCCCGCTCCGAAAGACCGACGAGGATTTCCCGGACTTCATCGTCGGAGTGGTCGGGGTCGGTATTAGATGCGCGAGCCGTTGAGCAGCGCCTCGAAGTACCGCGCCACCTCCCGCTCCAAGTTCTTGACCCGGCGGAACTGGCACGCCTCCAGCCATGCGCCGCCGTCCGGGAGATAGCAGAGCTGGCTGCCCGATAACGTTTCCAAGAATGGGACGGCCGTGGCCGGGTCGATCGGCCCGCCCGGCTCGACCCAAATGCCCGACTCGGACACCGGTCCAAGCTCGTGGCCGCCGTGCAACCCGCCGGCCATATCAAACCCGTTCTCGCGTAACGCCCCGATGACGCTGTACACGTTGCGGAGGAAAGCCGGCACGTCGGCCCGCAGCGGCCCTGGCCTGGGCAGACTGATGGCCGGCTCGCCCTGCCAGTGGAAGCGGAAGTACGGCCGGTAGGGTGCGTCACCCGACGAGTGGAACTGCAACTCGTAACCGCCCTCGGCGCACCCCTCTAACACTTTGCGGAGCCACTGGGGCGAGCCGGGATCCGCGAGCTTGGCGAAGAACTCGGGGCCAGTGCGGATCGCCGCAACATCCTGCTCCGTCAGCACGCTACGGAACTCGGGTGGGAGCGCATCCAAGTCCGGCGCATACACCGTCGCAACTCGCAGGATGTGCATCCGTTCGTCCTCCGCCTTCTGCCGCCGAACTCATGTTCATGTCGGTCGGCCTGATACCAGGACAGCCGACCACGAGCTTCAATCTGTACGCCCGGAGCGTCAACGGCTGGGCGGAATTTGCAAGCTAACCGCTGCTATACCGACCGAGTAATGCTGACGCGAATCGTCCTCAAGACCCCGCGGGAACGGCCCCATCGCGCGCCTTCGCGCGGTCGGAGGTCGATGGCGGCGCTGGAGGCGAATCGCCCGTCGCGGGGAGCGTGACGCGGAACGTGGTGCCGGCGCCCGGTTCACTCTCCACCGCGATCGTGCCGTTCAGCCGCGCCACGTACTCTTTCACGATCGCGAGGCCCAGGCCGGCGTGAATGCCGGTCGCGTGACGCGACGCGTCGGCCCGGTAGAACCGCTCGAAGATCTTCTCCCGCACGTCGGCCGGGATGCCGATGCCGGTGTCGCGCACCTCGAACACCGCGGACCCGCCCGCGCCCCGCGCGGTCAGGTGAATCGTCCCGCCCGGCGAGTTGTACTCGACCGCGTTGTGCAACAGGTTCATCAGCACCTCGCGCAGCTTCCCCGCGTCGGACTCCAGCGCGAGATCCTCGGCCAGCCGGACGGACACGGTGAGGTTGTTCGCGGCGGCCAGCGGGCGGATCACCGCGGCGCACCCGGATACCAGGTCGGCCACGTCGATGGGGGCCACGAGCGTGCGGTCGTTGCCCGCGTCCAGCGACGCGAGCGTCATGATCCGCTCGACGAGTTGACCGAGCTGGCGGGAGATGACCCGGCACTCTTCGAGCGTGGTGCGGTACTGGTCCGGGGTGCGCGGCTTGCGCAGGGCCACGTCGATGGTGGCGAGGAGCGCCGCGATCGGCGTCCGCAGTTCGTGCGAGATGTCGGCCACGGCCTGTTTCTCCCGTTCGAACGCCCGCTGGAGGAGGGTCAGGGTCTGCGTGAGGCGGGCGTGAATGGGGGCCAGTTCGCGGCCCAGTTCGGCGGCCCCGACGGGCAGGCGGAAGTCCTTCTCGGACACCCGACTGACCGCGTCGGACAGTGTGCGGAGCGGGGACAGCCCGCGGGCCACGAAGAACCACCCGCCGAGCACCAGCGCGGCGAACGTGCCGGCCCCGATGAGGGTCAGACGCGTGCGGAACTGGGCGAGTTCCATCCGCGTTTCCTCGCGGACGCGCGTCACCTCTCCGTCGCGGTCCTTCTGATCGGCCGCGAGCCGGGCCTCGAGTTCGGAGTACGGCCGCGCGTGGTGGACGAACACCCGGAACACCAGATCGGGGATGCGGAAGTTGGGGCGGGCCGGAACGGCCGTCGGCGCCGGCGGCGGGAGCCAGACCCCGAACGTCAGCGGCCGGCCGCCGGAGGTCGCGGTGACCACGCGGCGGAAGTCGCCCTTGTTCGCGACGGCCACGTCGTCGAACTTCGGCTCACTGTCCTGGCCCTGTTCGAGCCAGGCCGGGTCGAGGGCGAGGTCGGACCCGAGGCGGGCGGAGTGGACGACGGCGGTCGCCCGGTTCGGCTGACCGGGGTACGAGACGACCAGCGTGAACTGGTAGTAGCCGGGGTGGTCGTCGTCGTCGAACGTCTTGCGCAGCGCCTCCTGGATGCGGCCGGTCGCGTGCGGGGCGTCGTAGGCCAGCCAAGCCGGCGGGTAAGATCGTCGCCCGTCGAGCGCCGCCCCAATCACAAACGATGTCGGAAACGTGAACGCAACCGGCGCGAACTCCATCAGCCCGGCGCGGAGCCGGTACATCCGCGCGTCGTCGTCGGGTGCCTTCACCGGCGGTTCGGGCGTCCGCGGCTGTCCGGCCGGATTGCCCCCCGGACTGCCGTCCCGCCGCCGCGGTTCCAGGTTCTGCCCGAGGAGCGCCGCGGTCTTGTACTGCACTTCCTTCGCCAGCGCCTTCGTCTCGGCCAGCAGATCGGCGTCGAACTTGGTCTTGGCTTCCAGTTGGCGGACCTTGAACGTCTGTTCGATCCGATCGGCCTCGGAGCGCTCGCGCGTGCGGATGGCCCCGATGGCGAACCGGTCCACGAGTACCCCGACCGCGCCCAGCGCGACCGCCAGAAGCACCAGCAAGTAACCCAGCAGCGAACGCCGGATCGAGCGCATGGGAGCCTCGGAAATGATGCGTTATCAATGATGAATGATAAATCGAAGACGCGAAGTCCGCCAGTCGCCTGTTCCGGCTTTCAATTCATCGTTCATCATTCATCCTTCATCCTTTCTGCTGGGGCGGGTCGTCGTCGCCGCGGAGCATGTACCCCTCGCCCCAGCGGGTGAGGATCAGCGCCGGGTCGAACCCCTTGTCCACCTTGTTCCGCAGGTACCGGATGTACACGTCCACCACGTTCGACGTGTTCTCGTCGTACTCGTCGTACAGGTGCTCCCAGATCATGCTGCGCGTCACCACCTTGCCGCGGTGGAACGCGAGGAACTCCAGCAGCGCGTACTCGCGGGGCGTGAGGTGGATGGCGGTGCCGCCGCGGCGAACGGTGCGGGCGGCGGTGTCGATCTCCAGGTCGTAGCACCGGAGCATCGGGTCTTTTTGCTGGTGCCCGCGGCGCACCAGCGCGCGGATGCGGGCGAACAATTCGTCCATGTCGCACGGCTTGGCGAGGTAGTCGTCGGCCCCGGTGTCCAGGCCGGCCACCTTGTCGGACGTGGTCGTCTTGGCGGTGAGCAACAGGACGTGGGTGTCGATGCCGGCGGCCCGCCACCGCTTGAGGAGCGTCAGCCCGTCCACCTTGGGGAGCATGATGTCCAGCACGATCACGTCGTAGGACGTGCTGCGGCACTTCACGTCCGCCTCTTCGCCGTCGGTGGCGACATCGACGGCGAACCCCTCCTCCTCAAGCCCCTGCCGATAGGCCTTGACGAGAGCTTGAGTGTCTTCGACGAGCAGCACGCGCACGGGTTCGCCCTCCGGCCGGAGTAACCCTATCCGGTACTTGAGTTTACCCGCCCCGCATGAAGTGGGCATGAGAAATGAGACGCGGAACGCGGGCGAGGCGCGGCCTCCTGGCGCGGTCACTCCGGCTATGCGGGCGGTTCCTTGGCCCAGTCGGGGGTGAGATTCTTCGGCCACAGGGGACCGAACGCGTCCGGCGGCACCGGCGTGTCGTCGGTCCACGCGTGCTGCTTCGCCAAGTAAGTGAGCCGGTCGAAGTCGCGCCGGACGCAGAGCAGTTGGCGGCGGATCGGCGTGCCGACGGTCGCGGCGGCGAGGATCAGCGCCGCCGCCGCTTCTGGTGTCGCGGCGTTCGGGCGCAACCGGGCGACGCGGGCGGCGCACCGGGCGGCGAACGCCGCGCGCGCCGTGCGAGGGAGTTTCGCGACCTCTTCGGACGCCGGCACGAGCGGGCGGTCCGGTGCGGGCAGGCCGAGTTCCGCGCGGCGTGCAGACGCCTGATCGGCTGTAAGCGGATGTCCGGCGTCCGTGATAACGCCGAGGTCGCCGGGCACGAGGCGAACGACGCGCTTCGCCGGGCCGACCGGCATCAGGTAGCGCGGCTCGCCCAGGGCGGTCACCTCGGACGACCCGCCCCCCGGCGCCGGCGCCCCCCGGCTACGCTTCTTCGGGTTCATCCGCGGCACTCCGAAGGTGGATGTACTCTTCCGCTAACACCTCGTTCCGCCCGGACCGGCGGAGCCGGAACCGGTATCGACCGGGACCGGGGTATCGCACCGCCTCGATCCGCAGCGCCCGACTATGAACCGGGTCCGCCGGGAACGGCACCGCGAGCAGGTCGAAGGTGCAAAGCTCGTGAACGCCCGACGGCGAGTCGAGCCACGCCACGTCCACCGCGAAGTACCGCGTGCCGCGGCCGTTGAAGAACCGGACGTAGAGCCAGAATTCCTCGAAGCGGATCGGCCACTCCTGATCCGCCGGCACGTCGAAGTGGTAGCTCACGTCCCGGAGTGTGTACGGGTTGTCCGGGGCGACTCGCACCACCATGACATCCGGGCACGCGACGAAGTGCTGGACGCGAAACTTCGCTTTCGCCATCGGGCGGTCCTCGCGTGACCCCATTTCAGTCTACCACACCGCGCCCGCGGCTGTCACGCGGTTACGACCGGCAGCTTGCGGCGGCCGATGCCCTGCGCGTCGGCACCCTTCGGCAACCGGTGCTGGTTCTCGCTCTCCCACCGCGCCAGTTCCTCCATCAGCGCGTCCACGATCTCCGCCTCCGCCACGCGGCGCACCATCTCGCCGTTGCGGAAGATCATCCCCTGCCCGTTGCCCGCCGCGATGCCGATGTCCGCCTCGCGCGCCTCGCCGGGGCCGTTCACCACGCACCCCAGCACGCTGATCTTCACGGGAAGCCGCTTGCCTTGCAGCCGGACTTCGAGTTCCGCGATGATCTTCTCCAGGTCGATCGCGAGCCGCCCGCACGTCGGGCATGCGATCAACTCCGGCCGGCGCACGCGGCGCTGCGTCGCTTGCAGGATGTCGAACGCGGCAGCGATCTCCGGCACCGGGTCGCCCAGCAGCGAAATGCGGATGGTGTCGCCGATGCCGTCGAGCAGGATCGGCGCAAGACCGGCGGCCGACTTCGTGACCGCGTAGGGCGGCTTGCCGGCTTCGGTGATGCCGATGTGCGTGGGATAATCGCACATCTGCGCGAACAGCCGGTACGCCTCCACCGCGACCAGCACGTCGCTCGACTTCAGCGACACGATGATGTCGCGGTAGCCCTCGCTCTCGGCCGTCTCGATGTGCCGCAGCGCGCTCTCGACCATCGCGGGCGGGCACGGGAACCCGTACTTCTCGCATAGGTCGCGCTCGAGGCTCCCGGCGTTCACTCCGATTCGCATCGGGATGCCCTTGTCCTTCGCCTTACGCACCACCTGCCTAAACCGCTCTTCGCTCCCGATGTTCCCCGGATTAATGCGAATCTTGTCGATGGGGTGGTCGAGCGCCGCGAGCGCCATCTTGTAGTCGAAGTGGATGTCGCAGATGAGCGGGATGCCGATCTTCTCGCGAATGCGGGAGAGCGCGCCGGCGTCTTCCGGCTTCGGCACGGTCACGCGGACCAGCTCGCAGCCCGCCTCTTCGAGCGCGAGAATCTGCTTGATCGTACCTTCCACGTCGTAAGTGTCGGTGGTGGTCATGGACTGCACCGCGATCGGGTTGTCGCCGCCGATCACGACGGACCCGACCTTCACCTCGCGCGTCT
>JAYUBA010001360.1:0-3200 GCA_043741075.1 Frigoriglobus sp. | reverse complement strand
TCGTCGGCCCGCAGGCCGGCGACGATCTCGGTGTTCTCGGCGTCCTTCGCCCCGACCCGCACCGGCCGCGCCCGAAACGTCTTCGGACCGTCGGGCTTGAGGTAGTCGGGGTGCCGCACGAACACGACGGGGTTGCCCCGGAACACCCGCACCGCGTCGTGTGGCACAAGGATCGCCCTCGCCTCCTGCCGCAGGACGACCCGGCCCTGGCCGAGCGTCCCGGCCCGGAGCCGGCCGGCGTCGTTGGGCAGTGTGGCCCGGACCGGCACCGCCCGCGTCGCTTCGTCGGCCGCGCGTCCGACCCACTCCACCCGCCCGCCTGTCTCCTCCGTCGAACCGTCGGTGCGGAACCGGACGGCCTGCCCGACGGTCACCCGCCCCGCGTCGCCGGCCCGGACGTGGAGGGTCACCCACACCGTCCGGGGATCGACGATGACGAATAGCGGGCGGCCGGGTTCGGCCGCCTCGCCCGCCACGGCGTCGGCGGACAGGACCACGCCGGCGAACGGGGCGCGGACGGGGACCAGGTTGGCGGTCGCCGTCTTCGGGTCGAGGTCCGTGGTGCCCGGCGGCACGCCGACCAGCCGCATCCGCCCGATCACGTCGTCGAGCGGGAGGTCGCGGTAGTCGGCCGGGTTGACCGACAGGTCCAGGTTGGCGAGCGCCTGGGTCGCGGCCTGGAGTCGCGTCTCGGTCTCCGCGAGGGCGGCCTCGGCCTCGCGCACGCTCTGGGCGGCCACCACGCCTTCAGAGGCCCGGCGGCCGGCCAGCGTCTTCTCCCGCAGCCGGACCTGCGCGAGGGCCTGTTGGAACTCGCCCTTCGCCTTCCCCGCGTCCGCCGCGTCCACGAGGGCCAGTACCTCGCCCGCCGCGACCGGATCGCCGGCCCTCTTGGTCACCCGCCAAACGACCCCCGACGCCCGTGGTCCGACCCGCGCGACGAGCGCCGGGTCGAACCCCACTTCGCCGGGGGCCTCGACCGCCTCGGCCGAGTCGAACTCGATTGCGACCTCGTGCCGGAGGGCGGTCGGAACGTCGGGTCGCGCCGGGAGTGCGGACCCGACCCGCACCCGCGCGAGTTCGCCGGGTGCGGCGGGCGACCGCTCGGTCGGTCGGGGCGTCGGGCTGAAGGTCCAGTCCGTGCGATGACCCCAGGCGGCCACGCCGACCAGGCCGGCCGCCACGAGCGCGAATGGGGCCGTCCTCCGGAGCCAGGAGGCCAAGCCGGTCGTGGGCCGTTCGGTTCGGGCGCGGGTCTGCCCCGCGTCGCCCGCGTGCGTCGTGTCGTCGGCCATCGCCATCGCCTCGCGATTCGGTGTCGAAACCGTAACTGGCCCCGGAACGGCCCGCGCGTCCGGGTCAACCGCTGCATGAGCGGCACGGACCGAGAGCGCGGTGGTAACCGTAGGACCGGAAGGAACGTGCGCCGGAGCCGGCGCGACGGAGGCGGCTAGATCAGCAGGGCGCAGTGGCGGACGAAGAGGGGCGGAGTGGCGGGAGCAAAGAGGGGGTTCGGGCGGTCGGCGCGGGGCGCGGCCGATTCAACTGTTGAGACGACGAAGTGGACGGTGGCGTCGAGTGGGGCCTGCTCCGGCGCGAGCAAGATGGCGACCCGCGCGACGGGGCCGGCGGACACCACGGGGCACCCCGAACAGGGCGAACCCGGAGTCGGTAGCGGGTGGTGTTCGTGCGGCGCTTCGCGGTCCGTTGCGGCTGGCTCTTCGGCAGCAGAGGGCGCGACCGGAGCCACCGACCGGCAGGCGGGGCACGAACAGCAAGACTCATCGACGTGGGCGGCCAGAGGCGGTGACGCGGGCGTGGTTTCGCGCGCCGCGAGCGGGGCCGCCGTGAGGGGAACGAACTGGCACGGGCACATGCCGGGCGGCAGCAGCGCTTGAACGGCGACCAGGATCGTCACCACAACTCGGACCACAGGGACCCCGCCGGGCACTCGCGATTGAAGAGACTTGCGGTATTGTACCTACGGGTATCCCGGCCGTCGAGAGCGTCCGAAGTCCGGCCCGCACCGGGAACACGAAACGCCGGCCCGCAACACGTCCCGCGCCGCGTTGCGGGTTGCAGACGAACAATTCACCCTGTAGTGGGGTCCGGACTACTTTCCCCGCCGAACGGTGAATCGAATTGACCGCGATGATCGAGCGGGTATACGATGCCTTTATGGCGATCCTGTGGCGCAACCGGTCGGTCGTGTGCCTGCTGCTCGCGGTTTCGACCGCGATTGGGGGGATCGCACCCGCCCGCGCCTGCGACTGTGCGACCCCTGCGAAGACGCCCTCGATCCCGGTGAAGGAGCGCGCCGCGCCCCCGCAGCACGCCATAAAGTCGTGCTGCGAGCCGAACGCCAAGAAGCGAGCCTGCTGTCCGTCGGCCTCGACGGGCGGCACGGCGAAGGCGTCCTGCTGCGACAACAAGGTTCCGTGCGAGCGGCCCGGAACGCCATCACCGACCCCGACCGATTCGGCGGGCTGCCACTGCGTGCGGTGCGACTGTGACCCGCCCGGTGCGCCACCGGCCCCCGCCGCTCCCGCGCCGGCGATCTCGGACCTGGACGAACACGCCGTCGCTTCGCTCGTGCCGCCGGTCTTGATTCCGGGGCCGCCCCTGGTCTCGTGGCGTCCCGCCCAGTTGGTTCCCGCCAGTCCGCCGGCCGATCTCGTCATTTCGCTCTCGCGCCTCACCTGTTAGCACCCCCGCGCGCCCGTCTCCCGTGAGTGCGGCACCCCGCGTGCCCGCGCCCCGTCGTACCGTCACCCGCCCGGATTCATTCACGACCTGACCCCCAACATTCGGGGAGGACCGTCCGTGTCCCTACCGACACCCACGGGTGCCGCGCCTGCGGCCCCGCCCGCTTCCGGTCGCGCATACCGCGCGCTGCGCCTGGCCGTCCTGGTGCCGCTCGCCCGGCTCCGGTTCCTGTTCGTCCTGGGTGCCATCGGCTTCGTGATCGTGAACTGGGACGACCTCGTTGCCCGGTACGAGAAGTACGTCCGACCCGCCGCCGGCGCGGACGCGGCCGACCCCGACCACGAATACTTTTGTCCCATGCACCCCGCCGTGGTGCGGGACACGAAGAAGGACAAGTGCCCGATCTGCTTCATGCCGCTCTCGAAGCGGAAGAAGGGCGAAGCAACCGACGAAGCCCTTCCCGCTGGCACCGTGAGCCGCGTGCAACTCTCGCC
>JAYUBA010001359.1:0-3204 GCA_043741075.1 Frigoriglobus sp. | reverse complement strand
TCCGAGCGTCTCGAAGCCGAGATCCACGAACCCGCCGCGGAGGAACTCGAACCCCGCCGGCAGGTCGCCGGGGAACCGCGTCCGCTGGGCCTCGGCGACGAGCATGGTCGGGTCCAGGCGTCGAACCCGTTGGCGTCGATAGCGTCGAGCCAGATCGTCATCGTCGTCCCCTCTTCGAGTCTGCACTTCTTGAGTCCGGCACTTTTTCTGAGCATTTAGGATCGGCCCGCCGCTTCTGGCATCCTCCGTACCCCAGCGGAAGCAGATCGCTTTGATCTGCTCGACAGTCAGATCCACCGGCTGCACCCGACAGCGAGGAACTCGCCCGTCTCCACCACCGTGTACTGGCCGGCGAGCCGACAAGCTTGGTTCTCATTTCTTCGCAACGCGATGATCTCTTCTGTGAGGTCGGCCCGCTTGAGGGCGACGATTGCGAAGGTCTTCATCACCGTCCGCCCCCAATCAGTAAGTAAATTTCTCGGCGGCACCCGCATCACTTCCCAGCAGCGGTGGCGGGGTGCGGGAGTGAGGATTCAGAACATCGGGCCGGGCGTCGGCGGCAGTGGGTGGAACGCACACCCTTTCACTCGGCGGCGAAGCGGTAGCCCACCCCTTGCTCGGTCAGGATGTACCGGGGCTGGGTCGGGTCGGGTTCGACCTTCCGCCGGAGGGTTGCGACGAACACCCGCAGGTAGTGGTTCTCGTGAACATCGTGCGGCCCCCACAAGTCCCGCAGCAGTTGTCGGTGGGTCAGCACCTTACCGGCGTTCCGCATGAGCAGCACCAGCAGCTTATACTCCAACGGCGTCAAGTGAACCGGCTCGCCCAGCCGGCTCACCACACGGGCGGCGAGGTCAATCTGTAGGTCATCGACCTGGAGTGTCGTCCCATCTGCCGTCTTCGGCTGCGTGTGCCGCAGGGCCGTCCGCATCCGGGCCAACAGTTCCCCCAGGCCGAACGGCTTCGTCAGGTAGTCGTCGGCCCCGGCGTCCAGGGCCTCCACCTTCTGCGTCTCCTGGTCCCGTGCTGACAGGATGATGATCGGCACGGTCAGCCATTCGCGGAGTTGCCGGAGCACGTCAAGCCCGTCCAGCCCCGGTAATCCCAGGTCGAGGATCACGAAATCGGGCGGGTGGGTCGAAGCCCGTTTGATTCCCTCCTCGCCCGACATGGCCTCCTCGACCCGGTAGCCCTCTTCGGTGAGTGAGGCTCGGAGGAAGCGGCGGATCGGCTTCTCGTCCTCGATCACCAGCACCAGTGGATCGTTGGTCGGCATGGCCGTTTACTCCACCGGCATTCGGGGCGGATTCTCGGCCAATGGCAGTCGGATCGTGAACGCGGCCCCGCCCGCCGGTCGGTCGGCGGCTTTGATGCTGCCACCGTGGAGGTGAGTGATCGCTCGACAGATCGCCAATCCCAAGCCGCTCCCTCGACCGGCGTCCGGGCCGGTCGCTCCCCGGTAGAAGCGGTCGAAGATTATCTCCTGCGAGCCAATCGGAAGTCCGGGGCCGTTGTCGGCTATCGTGACGACCAGTTCCCGGTTCTCGATGATTGCGGTGATGAGGACGTGCGACCCGGCAGGGGTGTACCGGGCCGCGTTCTCCAGAAGGTTTGTAAACACCTGCTCGAACAACAGCCCGTCTACGAACAAGAGTGACATTTCCGCCGGCAACCGCACCTCGACGCGGTGATCTACGAGGTTCGGCTTCGTCCGCCGTAACGCCGACCCGATGATGTCCTCCAGCACGTTCCACTGCTTGTTCGGGGTCACGGCCCCGGAATCGAGCCGGGCGATTTGCAGGATGTTCTCCAAAAGCCGGTTGAGCCGGACGGCCTCGTCGGCGATGGTGTCGAGGAGTTCCCGCCGCGTGCCGGTGGTCGTCGGCTCCAGTTGAAGCAAAGTGCTGCTGGCCCCGGCGATGGCGGCGAGTGGCGTCTTGAGGTCGTGCGACACGCTGCTGAGAAGTGTGTTCCGAATGTGCTCCGATTCGGCCTGGAGGCGGGCGTCGGCTGCACTCACCGCCATCCGGTCCCGTTCCATCGCCAGGGCTAACTGGTTCGCACAGTTTTCGAGCCACTGCCGCTGGTCGGGCTGGAGGAGGCGGTCCGCCCCTTCGACCCGCACGGCAATCGCCCCCAAAGTGGATTGCGAGCCGGTGAGTGGGACGAACAAGGCGACGGCGTTGGGAAGGGTGTCGGTTCCCCGCCCGGCGATCTTGTCGTGAGTCATCACCCAATGGGCGGTTGGGCCGCTGACCGGGTGTCGGGCGATGGAGGTGTTCTGCCCGAAGACGATAGCGGGTGCGTTCTTGGCCGCACCGGCGTCGATCTGGTCGAGATAGATCGTCACGTCGCCCCCGGTCATCTCCCGCAAGTGTTGCCCAGCCGCACCCGCCAGGAACACGTCCCCGGCCAGCGAACTCAGTTGCTTGCCGAGCAGGTGCAAGGCCAACGTGCGGCGTTCCCGCTTGTGGCCGAGTTCGAGTTGGGTCCGGAGGCGGGCGGTCAGAGTGCTGATGAGCAGGCCGATGACCAGCATGACGGCGAAAGTGATGAGATACTGCGTGTCGTTAACGCTGAACGACCAGAAAGGCGGTACGAAGCAAAAGTCGAACACAAGCACCGACAGCACGCTCGCCCAGACCGCTGGCCCACGCCCCAGCCGGAAGGCGACCCCGGCGACCCCGGCGAGGTACGCCATGACGACGTTCGCCTCGGCGAGCCCGATGCGGGTGAAAGCGGACGCCAGTAGCGAGGCCAGGGCCACGGCCCCGCTGGCGGCGAGGTAGCTGAGCCACGGGATCGGTGGGGACGACCGGGGAACGGCCTTAGGCCTTCGGCCTTCGTCGTCGCCTTGGATCAAATACACGTCGATGTCACCACTGCCTTCCAGCAGTTCCTCCACCAGTCCCGTGCGGAGCCACCTCTGCCACCGAGGCGTGCGGGTCTTGCCGACGAACAGTTTGGTCACGTTCCGCGTGCAGGCGTAGTCGAGGATCGTAGCCGCCACTCCCATCCCGGTGAGTGTGACGGTTTCGGCCCCCAGCCGCTCGGCAAGCCGAAGGTGGTCGGCGACCTGTTGAGCGGCGGTCGGGTTGGAGGCGATGCCGGGTTGCTCCACGTTGACCACCAGCCACGGGGCGTCCAGGGCGGCGGCGACCTGCTTGGCCGTGCGAATGACGCGGGTGGTGGTCGGGCTGGGGC
>JAYUBA010001358.1:0-3205 GCA_043741075.1 Frigoriglobus sp. | reverse complement strand
TGGGCGTCGGATCGGGAATGGGTGTGGGGGTCGGAATCGGGTCGGGCGTTGGGGTCGGGGTTGGAGTGGTGCCGCTCGGGTTCGGGCCGAGGCCGATCACCCACCAGCCGCCGTCCGGCACGAGCACGTTCCCACCGCCGAGCGCGTGGCCCAGAGGGTCGGTCAGCCCGACGGTGAGGCCGCGGGAGCCGTCCGTGACCGGGTCGCCCATGTTGATCGTCAACAGGTTCGCGTTGGCGGGCACGACGGTGCCCACGGCGTCCGGGAGGGCACTCGCCAAGCCCCGTCCCCCGGCCAGTTGTCGCTTGAGCGCCTGGCTCAGGTCGGACGGCGTGGACCCGGCGGTCAGGTACGCGTAGCCGTCAGTGGGGTGCAGCACCACCGGCACCGCGGCACCGGTGAAGAAGCTGCTGCCGCCCGCGGTGGTGGCCTGCGCGGTCACCCCGCCGAGTTGCGTGATCGCCACCGGCGGCGGGCCGTGCGGCGTATCGAAGAAGAAGTCCTGATAGTTCGTCGGGGTGGCCGCCCCGGCCACGCCGGACGCGATCGACACCCAGAACCCGTCTTGCGCTCGCACAGGTGTCGCGGTTCCCGTGACCACAACGCCGAGCACGACGATCCACGCCGTTGACCGACGCATACGCCCACCGCCCCTTTCCTGGGTGACCTTCCGGCTCGACCCGAACGGGCGGGACATTAGCAACAGGTGCCGGAAGAATAAATACGAAGTGGCCGTCCGGCCCGGTCCGTCTTCAATCGGGAGACGGACCCCGGAAACGGAAACGGCCCCGGCGGGAAGCCGGGGCCGTCGCGCTCGCGCTCGGGTGTTCAAGGCCCGGCCGGTACGGGCGGCACCGCCGGCGGGGTGGCGACGCCCGGCGCGGCCTCGGTCTTGTTCGCGTCGCCGAGCTTCTGGATCGTCAGGCCCGGCGGCGCGGGGGCCGCCTTACTGGAGTACTCGTTGTTGTCGAGGTACATCAGCACGCACCCGGTCGCGATCGCCACCAGGGTGACGAACAGCATCATCACGTAGGCGCCGTCGCGGGCCACCGGCACCGGCCGCTTGGGGCCGTCTTCCTTCTCCTTGTACTTCGCCTTCGCCATGTGTCGGTCTCCGTGCGGGTGCGGTGCGGGTGTCCGGGGCGGGGCGCGGTCAGCGGGGTTGGCCGACGTGGCCCACGAGGTCGCCCTTGCGGGGCAGTTCGTCGGGGCGGAGCTGGGCCATCGGCACCGGCCGGGCGGGCTTGAACACGGCCACCGCCTCCTTCGGGTACACCGACTGGGTCACCACCAGGGTGCCGAGGTACCGGCCGCCGCCGCTCTCGCGGTACACGTCGAGCCGGCTCCCCGGTTCCAGCCCGGCGTCGATGCCGATGCTGATCTGGACGAAGTCACCCACGATGTCGCGGACGACGGTGCCGCGGATGTTCGCCGGGAGCGGGGCCGGAACCTTGTCGATGGTGCGGAGGACGGCGGCGGTGCCGCTCCCGCCGGACTGGCGCAGTTCGGTCACCAGCGCGGTCAGCGTCTCCACCTTCTTGGCGTTCTCGTCGGCGATGGAGCGGGACAGCTTGGCCTCGTTCTCGGCCGACAGCCGGCCGCGGTCGGCGGCCTCCTTCGCCAGCACCAGCCGCACCCGCTCGTCCTCCAGCCCGATGTTGCGCTTGCGCGTCGCCTCCCCCTCGTCCTGGGTGGTCTTGAGACGGGCCTCCCGGATCAGCTCGTCGGCCTTGGCCGTCTTCATCTCGTTGTCGAGGGTGTTGTAGTTCTTGTTGAGCTCGCGCCCGGTGGCGGACAGGTCCGCGACGCTCAGGGTGAGGTCATCGACGAGGCTCTTCTCGGCCGCGTACAGGCGGACCAGCGCGTCCCGGTCCGCCTGGCTTCGGCGGTACTCCTTCTGGCGCCCCTCCTCGCTGTCCTTGAACGCCTTCTCGTAGGCGTCCGCGCGCGCCTTCCAGTTGGTGCGGGTGGCGAACGCCTGCACGGTGAAGAACGCCCACACGCAGGCGCCGATCAGCACCAGGAAGGTCAGGATTTTGCCGAGCCAACTCATCGCAAGCCCCCACCGGCGAAGTGTCAAGTGTCAAGTTTCAGGTCGAAGCCCGGACGGCGCCGCGGTCACGGGTCGTTGAAGCCGAGTACCTTGAGTCGCCCGCGCAACTGGCGCTCGCGCCGGAGCACCGTTTCGCGGGTCTCGAACACGTTCACCTCGAACGTAGTGAGGAAGAACAACTCGGCCTGCACGTTGTCGCGGATGACGCCCATGCTGATGGCCCGCGCCTGCGTCGCCCGCACCTGCGTGCTGAGTTCGTCGAACTTCTCTCGTTGGAGGCGCGCTTCTTCGTTAAGATTCTTGATCGCGGCCACGTCGTCGGAAACGGTGTCGAGCAGCCCGTCGAGGCCGGGCAGCGGGAGGCCGTCGGTGCCCACCGCCGGCTTGCCGCGGGGCAGGCCCGTCGCCGGGTCCGGCCGCAGGTCGTACAGCCCGGAGACGAGCGTCAGACGGCGGAGGTCGTCGCGGAGCCTCAGGGCCACGTCGGTCTGGCCCTTGTCCTCGGCCGCCTTCAGGTCGGCGCGGAGCTTGGGCAGCCCGTCGTCCACGCGGACCGGCTCGTAGAAGCCCACGCCGGCGCTCTTGGGGTTGTCCTTATCGACCGGGTGCTTCGGGTGCCCCTTGTGCGCCCAGCGGAGGCGGTCGGCGTTGGCGGCGCGGCGGTCGGCCCGCACCTTCTCGCGCTCCTCCAGCGCCTTCAGGTGCGTGCCCCACGCCTCGCTGGCGACGCCGGCCCCGCGGGCGAGCGCGTCGCCCTCGGCCTTCATCTGGGCGAACCCGAGCGGGCTGTTGCCCTTATCGACGCCCTCCGGGGCCGGCTCGAACCACCCCGGGCGCTCGACGTAGACGCCCACCGCCCACGTCAGGATCGCGAGACCCCCGACGAGGTTGAGTAGAGCCAGCACCTTGCCGATTGCTGTCATCGCCGCACCTGGCCTGTGTGGTCTGGTTCTCTTCGTGGCACAGGCTTTCCAGCCTGTGCCCTTTCGCCCAACGGACACAGGCTGGAAAGCCTGTGCCACAAAGGCAAGGCTATCAAGCAATCCCTGTCACGGGCCGTCGGCCCGCGGGGGCAGGCCGAAGCGCGAGCGCTCGGCCCGGTCGAGCAGCGCCTCGAGCCGGTACACGTCTTCCAGCGTCAGCCCGACCTCG
>JAYUBA010001357.1:0-10364 GCA_043741075.1 Frigoriglobus sp. | reverse complement strand
CGTGATCCGCTACCACCAACGCCGGAACCAACAGGCCACCAAGTCCCACAAGAAGCAGCGGCATAAATCCGTACTCTAAACCCGCGCTGTAGTGATAGTCAACGCTGTTGAGGCTACGCTTGCAACTGAAGCAGGGGGCATACCGGCGTGGAAGTGCGAGGTAGAAATCGACCGTTTCGGTGAGTTGCCCGTCACCTTCCTCATTCGCGGATTCGGTCAGCCGGGCCCGGACAATGTCCTTATCGAAGGTCGTCATCCGCATCTGGTCGCGGACGTATAACCGAACACGGTTGGCCGGGACGTTGACCTGGGATTGGGGGTCGTACACGACGACACCCAGCTTTGGGAGGACGCCGGCCCACACTTCTGATCCGTTTTGGGCGAACCGTTTCATAACCGCCCCCGAGTTGAATGACGACGATACCTCCTCATAAACGCACAATACCACGGGCGCGACCACGCGCGAAGCGCGCTGCGTGGATTTTACCGGCGTATTTGTCTTCAGCCCCGGAGGGGCGACCGATGGTAGCCCAGGGTGAAGCGAGCGCTTCGCGAGCGCAACCCTGGGCTCACGTCAGGAGAAAACCCGAAGCCCCGGAGGGGCGGCAGAACCTTCGCGGTCGGCTCTGTCGCCCCTACGGGGCTTCATTCTTCTTCGCCTATGTTCCCAGGGTTGCGCTCGCGAAGCGCTCGCTTCACCCTGGGCTACCATCGGCCGCCCCTTCGGGGCTGAAAACAAGGTCCGTCGCTTACGCTTCCGGCTCGTCAAAGGCACCTACTTCTTCCCCGCCCGATATCGCTTGATGAGCGCGTTCGTCGAGGTGTCGTGCTTCAGGTCGGGGTCGGTTGTCGCCTCCAACTCCGGCACGATCTTCGACGCCAGCGCCTTTCCCAACTCCACGCCCCACTGGTCGAACGAGCCGATGTCCCAGATCACCCCCTGCGTGAACACCGTGTGCTCGTACAGCGCCACCAGCGAACCCAGCGCGAACGGCGTCAACTTCTCCAGCATCAGCACGTTCGACGGCCGGTTGCCGGGGAACGTCTTGTGCGGCACCAGCGCCTCCGCCACCTTCTCCGCCTTCACTTGCTCCGCGGTCTTGCCGAACGCCAGCGCCTCCGCCTGCGCGAACACGTTCGCCATCAGCAGGTCGTGGTGCCGGCCCATCGGGTTGAGCGACTGGCAGAACGCGATGAAGTCGCACGGGATCAGCTTCGTGCCCTGGTGGATGAGCTGGTAGAAGCTGTGCTGCCCGTTCGTGCCCGGTTCGCCCCAGTACACGCTCCCGGTCTGGTAATCGACCTCCGCGCCGCCGAGCGTAACACGCTTCCCGTTGCTCTCCATCGTCAGTTGTTGCAGGTACGCCGGGAACCGCTTCAGGTACTGGTCGTACGGCAGCACCGCGACCGTCTCCGCCCCGAAGAAGCTCCCGTACCACACGCTCAGCACGCCCATCAGCACCGGCAGGTTCTGGGCGAAGGGCGTCGTGCGGAAGTGCTCGTCCATCGCGCGGAAGCCAGACAGCATCTCGCGGAAGTGCGTCGGCCCGATGGCGAGAACCGTCGCGAGGCCGACCGCCGAGTCCATCGAATAGCGCCCGCCGACCCAGTCCCAGAAGCCGAACATGTTCGCGGTGTCGATGCCGAACTTCGTCACCTCCGCGGCGTTCGTACTCACCGCGACGAAGTGCTTCGCCACCGCGGCCTTGTCCTTGAGCGTCGCCAGCGACCACGCCCGCGCGCTCTCCGCGTTGGTCATCGTCTCCTGCGTCGTGAACGTCTTCGAGCAGACGATGAACAGCGTCTCGGCCGGGTCGAGGTCGCGCACGGTTTCGGCGAAGTCGGTGCCGTCCACGTTCGAGAGGAAGCGGAAGTTGAGTTCGCGCTGCGCGTAGAAGCGGAGCGCCTCGTTCGCCATCACCGGGCCGAGGTCCGAGCCGCCGATGCCGATATTCACGACATTCTTGATTGGCTTACCGGTGAATCCCTTCCACTCGCCGCTGCGGATGCGGTCGGCGAACGCCGCCATCGCGTCGAGCACCGCGTGAACGTCCGGCACCACGTTCTTGCCGTCGAAGTTGACGGTGGCGCCCTTCGGGGCGCGGAGCGCGGTGTGCAGCACCGCCCGGCCTTCGGTGACGTTGATCTTCTCGCCGCTGAACATCGCCTCGGTGCGGCCCTTCAGGTCGCTCTCGGCGGCGAGCGCGAGGAGCAGCTTCAGCGTCTCGTCGGTGACGCGGTTCTTGGAGTAGTCGAGGAAGATGCCGACCGCTTCGGCGGTCATGCGCGTGCCGCGACCGGGGTCGGCGGCGAACAGGTCGCGGAGGTGGGTGTTCTTTGTGGTCTGGTAGTGCGCGGTGAGCGCGACCCACGCCGGGCGCTTGGAGGGCAGGGTGCGTTCGGCCATGAGTGATTACTCCGGGTGAATGGTGCGGTCGCTAATGTACCGCGTTCGCCGGGCGACGGCACGCGAGTAATGGAAGAGACCCGGCTGGCGCGTGAGAAGTCCGCGTGACGAAAAAGAGCCGCACGATGCACGCAGACAAAAGACACGATCGAAGACAGACGAGTTTTGTGTTGTGTCTGGATCGTGCATTATTGTCTGCGTGCATCGTGCGGCTCATCTTCTCTTCGCCCCAGTTGACCCGCCCCGCGCGCCGCGGTACAACTGGATGCTCGGAACACCTTCGCGGCCCCGCGCGCCCACGCCCCCCGAGCCGGATCGCCATGAACGACACACCGCCCCGTCCGGTCAACCCGCCACCCGCCCGGACCGACGACGCGAACGAAACAGCCGCGCGCGGGGTCGAGGCCACCGGGAGCCAGGCCGTCGCCCTGCCGGGTGCCGCGGGCCGGCCGACGGTGGCCGGCGCGCGCGGTCCGGCCCCGTCCGGCACCGCGGTTCTTCAGCACATCGGGGACTACGTCGTCGTTCGCAAGATCGGCGAGGGCGGGATGGGCGCGGTGTACCTCGCCGAGGACACGAAACTCGGGCGCAAGGTCGCGATCAAGACGATGAAGCTCGAACTGTCGGCGACGCCGGCGAACCGGGCGCGCTTCTTGCGCGAGGCCCAGGCGGCGGCGGCCATCGATCACGACAACGTCGTCCCCATCTGGCACATCGGCGAGGCGGCCGACGGCACCCCGTTCATCGCCATGCCGTTCCTCCAGGGCGAGATGCTCGACGACCGACTCAAGCGCGATCGCGTGTGCAACCTCGGCATCCTGGTGAAGGTGGCCCGCGAGGTGGCCGACGGGCTGGCCGCGGCGCACGCGAAGGGGCTGATCCACCGCGACATCAAGCCCGGCAACATCTGGCTCGAAGGGGACCTCACGTCGAAGGAACTCGCCCAGCAGATTCGCCGGTGCAAGGTTCTCGACTTCGGCCTGGCGCGTTCGGTGGACAAGGAAGACGTGCAGATCACCGCGAGCGGGGCGATTCTGGGCACGCCCGCGTACATGGCCCCGGAGCAGGCGCGGGCCGAGAAGGTCGATCACCGCGCCGACCTGTGGAGCCTGGGCGTGATGCTCTACCGCATGGCGGCCGGCCGGTTGCCGTTCCGAGGGCCGAACGCGATGGCCGTGCTGATCGCGCTGACCACCGAGACGCCGCCTCCGGTGCGCACGCTGAACCCGAATCTGCCGCCGGCGCTGGCGGACCTGATCGACCAGTTGATGAGTAAAGACCCGGCCGGTCGGCCTCAATCCGCGGCGGAGGTGTCCGCGGCGGTTCGCCAGATCGTGAAGGACGTGCAGGCGAAGAAGTCGCCGGCCGTGCCCGCGCCGGCCGCGTCGTCCTCGCAGCCGGTGCCGGTGTACCTACTGCCCGCCCCCGCCCCGAACGCGTGGGAGGACGTGACCGAAGCCGACGCGGAAGGCGCGCCGATCGCGAAGGTGCCCGCCGCCGCGAAGCGGGGCCGCGCCCCGTGGTACGTCGCCGGTGGCGTGCTTGGCCTGCTCGCGCTGGTCGCGGTGCTGGCGGTCGTCATCATCCGCGTGCAGACCGCGGAGGGCACGCTGGTGGTCGAGATCACCGACCCGGACGTGGAGGCCCGCATCAAAAACGGGAAGCTGGTGCTGGTCGGGGCGGACGGCAAGGAGAAGTACACGATCACCTCGGCCGACCGGAACAAGACGATCGACGCCGGCCAGTACAGCATCCGCGTGGAAGGCGCCGACGGGCTGGCGCTGAACACGAGCGAGTTCACGCTCAGGAAGAACGGCCAGGTGACCGTCCGCGTCACACTCGACCCGAAGCTGGCCAAGAAGGCCGACCCGAAGAAGGACGTGCCGAACCTGGAAGCGGACCGCAAGGCCGCCGAGTACGTGCTGTCGGTCGGCGGCAGCGTGAAGTTGAACGGTGAGGACCGGGACATCAAGGCCGCCGCCGACCTGCCGAAGGGCCGCTACACCCTGACCGGGGTAGACCTCGCGAGAAACACTGCTGTAACCGACGCGGGGATGGCCCACTTCAAGGACTGCACGAACCTGACAGTACTCTACCTGTATCGAACGCCGGTGACCGACGCCGGTCTGACGCACCTCCAAAACTGTAAGGCTCTGGAACAAGTCTCCCTGGGTGAGACGAAAGTAACGGACGCGGGAATGGCGACTTTCAAGGACCACACAAGACTTACCGGACTCTTCTTAAACGGCACGAGGGTGACGGACGCGGGCCTGATGAACTTCAAGAATTGCAGGGAGTTCAGGAGTCTCGACCTGAGTAACCCGCAGTTGACGGATGCCGGGCTGGCGGAGTTCAAGGGTTGCAAGATGTTGACCTCCCTCTCGATCTACGGCACGCAGGTGACAGACGTGGGGTTGGACACCATCAATGACTGTAAGGGGCTGACAGACCTCGACGTGCGGAAGACGAAGGTTACGGAGAAGCGAGCTAAGGAGTTGCATGCGGCGGTGCCAGGGTGCAAAGTCGAGTACGAGGGCGGCACCATCGCCGCGATCGACGTGGACCGCAAGGCCGCGGAGTGGGTGCTGTCCATCGGTGGTACCGTTTGCGTGAACGGCGAGGAGAGTGACATCAAAGACGCGAAGGACTTGCCGAAAGAGGCGTTCCGGCTGACACTGGTTAACCTCATGCAGAACAAGCACGCCACCGATGCCGGGCTGGTCGTTTTCGCGGGCTGCAAGAACCTGACCTCCCTGAACTTGGGCATGACATCAGTCACCGATGTGGGGCTCGCTCACTTCAAACAGTGCAAGACCTTGAAATACTTGGCGTTGTACTGGACTGCGGTGACCGACGCGGGGATGGTTCACTTCAAAGACTGCCAGAACCTGACGGCTCTTTGGGTGGATAACACGGTGATCGGTGATGCCGGTCTGGCTCACTTCAAGGGCATTAATCCCACCGAGCTCTCCCTCTGGAACACGCGCGTGACTGATGCGGGGCTGGCGCAATTTGAAGGCTGCACTGACCTCTCGATACTCTTCCTGGCTGGAACACGTGTGACCGATGCGGGACTGGCCCGGTTCAGAAACTGTAAAATCATTACAAGAATGTATCTCGCCGAGGCGCGGATAACCGATGCCGGATTGGCTCACTTCAAAGATTGCAAGAGCTTGACCATCCTGTTCCTGAGTCAAACCGGGGTGAGTGACGCGGCGGCGGAGCATCTTAAAGGCTGCACCGACCTGACTTCCCTCGATGTCCGACAGACCAAGTTCACCGCGAAGGGCGTGGCCGTCCTCGCGAAAGCACTGCCGGGGTGCGAGATCCGCTGGGACGGCGGCGTCATCGAATCGACCCTGATAACCGACGCCGACCGCAAGCTCGCCGAGCACGTGCTGTCCGTCGGTGGCGTCGTCCGCGTCAACGGCGAGCACACCGACATCAAGGCCGCGAAGGATCTGCCGAAGACGCCGTTCCGGCTGCCGTACGTCTCGTTCCGCGAGAATAAGAGTATTGACGATAAGGCTCTTGGCGGCCTAAAGGACTGCGAGCGCCTCACGTTGCTGGACCTGAAAGACACCCAGGTGAGTGACGCCGGGTTGGGTGTCTTCAAGGGATGCAAGAATCTTCGTACACTCGACTTGGCGGGCACACGGGTTACCGACAAGGGGCTCGCCAACTTCAAGGAATGCAAGAATATCGGCATGCTGGGCTTAGCGGACACGGGGGTGACCGACGAGGGGCTTGCCCTGTTTACGGATAGCAAGTCACTCGTCATAGTTTACCTTCAGAACACGCGATTTTCGGACAATGGTCTGGCACTCCTCGCACGCTGCCGCTCTTTGAAACTACTCCATGTCGATGGAACGCAGGTCACTGATGTCGGGCTTGCCGCGTTGCGCAACTGCAATGGCTTGTCGAATCTTACCATTCACAAGACCAAGGTCACCCCAGAGGGACTCGCCGAATTCGCGAAGGCACTGCCGAGTTGCCGAATCGAGTGGGACGGTGGAGTCATCGAGCCGACCAAGAAATAACCTCACCCATACCTGAGCGCTTCGATGGGGTGGATCTTCGCGGCCCTCCTCGCCGGGTACAGCGCGGCGAGCGTCGTCACGCCCACCGCGAAGCACACCGAACCCGCCCACAACCACCACGGGTACACGAAGATCGTCGTCGAGAGCATCTTCTGCCCGTCCATCTGACCGGCAATCAACCCCTGCACCCACCCGTCCGCCCACGCGCCCAACCCGCGCGCGAGAGCAAGACCCAGCGCCGCGCCCCCGAACCCGATGATCGCGCCTTCTAGTAGGAACAGCGACATGATCTGACCGCGGGTCGCGCCCACCGCCCGCAGGATGCCGATCTCCTTCGTCCGCTCGATCACGCTCGTCACCAGCGTGTTCGTGATGCCCACCGACGCCACGAACAGCGCGATCAGCGCGAACAGGTTCAGCCCGGCCGCGATCAGCGTCACCTCCCGCTTCGCCGCCGCGAACCACTTCGCCCCGCTGTGCGTCCGGAACCCCATCGCCTCGATCGCCGCCACCGTGCCCGGCAGGTCGCCGCCCGGCGTCACGCGTACGTCCGCGCTCAGGAACCCGCCCTCCTTCACCCACGGCAGCCGGCCGAACAGCGTGTCGCCGGTCGCGGGCGGCAGGAACGCGCCGCCGCTCTGCAACTCCCACGCGTCCAACGGGGTCAGTTTCTTCCGCTCCTCGCGCGTCAGGACGCGGACCACGCCGCACACGCGGTAGGTGCCGCTCGCGGTCTTCCCGGAGTCCGCCCCGCGCTCCTCGCGCGGCTCCGCCGGCGGGTCGAGCAGCTTCTGAAGTTCGAGCCGCTCCGCGGCGCTCAGGTCGAACGCGCCGATCTTCTTCGGGAGCGCGTTCGTGATCTTCTCCAGAACCTGCATCTGCCCGCGCGTGAGTTCCTCCGGCGGCCGGTGCCCGATCAGCGCGCGGGCCAGCGCGAACGACTGCGCGTTCTTCATCCCGCCCACGTCGAGCCGCAGCGGGCGGCCGAGGACGCGATCCAGGTCGGCGTCGTCGCGGACGCCGAGTTGGTAGAGCGCGAACTCGGACACGACGACCTCGTCCGCGTCGGGCGACTCCGGCAGCCGGCCGGCGATGAGCCGCGGGGCCAGGTCGGCGAGCGGGCCGCTGGTCGCGGTGACGCCGGCGGGGGTGTCGGCGGTATCCGCCCACAAGCGGCCGTCGCCGGAGCGGTAGGTGCGAACCTCGGCCACGCCGGGCAGCTTCGCGATGGCGTCGATCCGGTCCGGGGTGAGGAGCTTCGGTATCCGCGGCGGGCGGGTGCTCTGGTAGCGGTCGAGCAGCGCCTCGCGGAGGCGCGCCCGGCGCGCGTCGGACATCGCGCCCGTCACCGCGAGCTTCGCCCGGTCGCGCTCCGGGATCGCGGCCTCGTCCGGCGGCGGCTCGTCCACGCGGACTACGACCCGCCAGAAGTCGTCGCGGCCCTTGAACTCGGTGTCGATGAACGCGCGCAGGCCCAGGCCCAGCGCCAGGCTGAACGCGAGCGCGCAGGTGCCGACCGTGACGCCGACGAGGGTGAGCGCGGTGCGCACCTTCTGCCGCCAGAGGCCGCCGAGGGCGAACTTGAGTAGCTGAACGGGGTTCATGGGGAATGCTAAGTGCTAAATGATAATTGATGAATGAAAGCCAAAAGACGCAGGAGAGAAAGGGGGCAGAACTCTTCCATTCAGCCTTTATCATTCAGCCATTATCCTTTCTTCCAATCCCCCTGTTGCGGAACCGTTACCTTCGCTACAATTCCCGAACTTCCCGCCCGAAGTTGCGGGCCGTGTCGGCCTGCCGGGGCGGGAGAGACCCTTACCCACTGTACCCGCCGCTCCGCCCGCCGGATCGGAAGGGCCGTCCGACTCCCTCACACTATGGTTAACCGCAACCTCCTCCGTCAGTTCGACATCTCCGACGAAGAACTCGAAGCCAGCGACATCATCTTCGACCAGGAAATCGCCGAGTGGATCGGCCGCGAAGATCAGGACTACGAAGCCAACAAGATCGTCACCGGCACGGTGCTCGAGATCCGCGGCGACGACGTGGTCATCGACATCGGGTACAAGTCCGAAGGCGTCATCAAGATCGACGAGTGGAAGGAGGACGGCGGCGACACCCCGCCCCCCAAGGCCGGCGACACCGTCGAGGTGCTGCTCGAGACCGTCGAGAGCGAAGACGGCACCATCCAGCTCTCGTACCGCAAGGCGAAGCGGCAGAAGGAGTGGAACGCGGTCCTCGCCAAGCACAAGGAAGGCGACGTGGTCGCCGGGAAGGTGCTCAAGAAGATCAAGGGCGGGCTGCTCGTCAACATCGGCGTCAACGTGTTCCTCCCGGCCTCGCAGGTCGATATCCGCCGCCCGCAGTCGATCGACGAGTACATCGACCGCACCATCGAGTGCGTCATCCTCAAGATCGACGAGCAGCGGCGGAACATCGTCGTCAGCCGCCGCAAGCTCATCGAGGACCGCCGCAAGATCCAGAAGGACAAGCTCCTCGGCGAACTGGAAGTCGGCCAGGTCCGCAGCGGCGTGGTCAAGAACATCGCCGAGTTCGGCGCGTTCGTGGACCTCGGCGGCATCGACGGCCTGCTCCACATCACCGACATGGGCTGGCACCGCGTCACCAACCCGCGCGACGTGGTGCAGATCGACCAGACGCTTGAAGTGTACATCCTGCACATCGACCGCGAGAAGGAGAAGATCGCCCTCTCGCTGAAGCACAAGACGCCCAGCCCGTGGCAGAACATTGAGGCCAAGTACCCGATCGGCCAGCGGTTC
Source organism: Frigoriglobus sp. (assembly GCA_043741075.1). Taxonomy (GTDB): domain Bacteria; phylum Planctomycetota; class Planctomycetia; order Gemmatales; family Gemmataceae; genus Gemmata. Next base: position 1,137 of record JAYUBA010001357.1, on the reverse strand, counting down.
CAGGGCGAAGTCGTCAACATCATGCCCTACGGCGCGTTCGTGAAGCTCGAACCGGGCATCGAGGGGCTGGTCCACATCTCCGAGATGTCGTGGGTCAAGCGGATCGCCGACCCGAAGGAACTGGTCCAGATCGGCGACAAGGTCGAGGTGCAAGTCCTCAACATCAACCACGATAAGAAGGAAATCTCGCTCGGCATGAAGCAGTGCCAGTCGAACCCGTGGGGCGAGGTGGCGAAGAAGTACCCGCCGGGCACGGTCATCACCGGCGTGGTGCGGAACCTCACCAACTACGGCGCGTTCATCGAAATCGAGGAGGGGATCGACGGCCTCCTGCACGTGTCCGACATGAGCTACGTGCGGAAGGTGTCCAACCCGTCCGAGATGGTGCAGAAGGGCCAGAAGATCACCTGCCAGGTGCTGACCGTCGATCAGGAGCGGAAGCGGGTGGCGCTGGGCCTCAAGCAGATGGGCAACGACCCGTGGGAGACGGACATCCCGGCGCGGTTCACGCCCGGCCAAAAGGTGAAGGGCAAGGTCACCAAGCTCACCAACTTCGGCGTGTTCGTGGAACTGGAACAGGGCCTCGAAGGGCTGCTCCACATCTCCGAACTGTCCGACAACAAGATCGAGTCGCCGGAAGAGGTGGTGAAGGTCGGCGACGAGGTGGACGTGAAGGTGCTCCGCGTGGACGCGAAGGACCGGAAGATCGGCCTGTCGATGCGGAACGTGGACGACAACACCGTGCCGGACGACGTGCCGGACATGCCGATCGAGGGGCCGGAGGCCGAGAAGGCGATGGAGGAGAGCCTCAAGGCCGCCCGCGAGAAGGAAGCAGGCGGCAAAGAGAAGAAGGAAGCGGCCCCCAAGGAGAAGAAGGAAGCGGCCCCCAAGGAGAAGGACGACGCGTCCCCGCCCAAGGAGAAGGACAAGGAAGTGAAGGAGGGGCTGCGCGGCGGCACCGGGGCGGGTGGCCCGCTGTTCCAACTGCCGGGCGATAAGAAGGAGTGAGGGAGAACCCCCCCCAACCCCTCCCTGAAGGGCAGGGCGGGCGCACTATGAAAACGTCTAGAAAACAAGGATTTCCGAAGTTCGAGCCTCGTGAAAATGACCGTTTTTCAGCCCTCGAACTTCGTAACC
>JAYUBA010001356.1:0-3215 GCA_043741075.1 Frigoriglobus sp. | reverse complement strand
TAAACTGGCGGTAACTCCACTCTTCTGTGGATTGTCGTAATCGTCTTTTTTCGTTCCGTTCCTCTGTGAAGGAGTCTCTCAATGTTAGTGCAGAAGGTTCGGCGTGGGTTCACGCTGATCGAGCTACTGGTGGTGATCGCGATCATCGCGATCCTCATCGGGCTGCTCCTGCCCGCCGTGCAGAAGGTGCGCGAGGCCGCCGCCCGCATGTCGTGCAGCAACAACCTCAAGCAACTGGGGCTCGCGACCGCGAACTTCGCAGGCACCTACCAGGACAAACTGCCCGACCAGCTGCGTTTCTACTCGGGTCAAGTGGCCTGGGCGCCGATCTTCTACAGTCTCCTCCCGTTCGTCGAGCAAGACAACGTGTACAAGAACTCGTTCGGAAGCGGGGCGGGCTGGGGCAACAACAATCACAAGCAGGTCGTCAAGACTTATCTCTGCCCCTCGGACTCGAGCCACAACGCCGGCATTCACCCGAACGTCGGCTGGGCGGTCACAAGCTATTCCGGGAACAGGTTCCTGTTCGCTGCTGGCGGGAATCAGGTCGATCCGACGACCGGGCAAACTAACTGCGTCGGCAAGTACACGATCGGGAACATCCCGGACGGATCCTCGAACACCGTGGGCTTCGTCGAGCGGTTCGGGTTCTACCCGACCTACGGTTGGGGGCCGTTGTGGGCGTGGCCGTCGAGCCTCGCGGGGCAGCCGAACGGCTGGGGTCAGGCACCGTGGACGACGATGTTCGGCGAATACGGCATCCTTCTCCCGCAGTTCGGGCTCACGCCGGCCCAAGCCCATCCCTATTACCCGAACGGGGGCCACACGAACAGCATCCTGGTGTCGCTGATGGACGGCAGCGTTCGTGGAGTCAACTCGGGCATCAGCCAAACGTCATGGAACTACGCGATCACCCCGGACGACGGCCAAGTTCTCCCCGGCAACTGGTAACATCAGCCAACCTCAGTGTCAGTACGGAAGCTCCGCCATTCGGCGGGGCTTTCCTTTTCATCATCTCAGGAATTCGTCCTACACATGTTCACCGACACAACCTCTCGACTCAACCGCAGCGTTTTCGCATGCATGACGTTCGTCGCGGCCCTCGTGTTCGCCGGCTGTGGCGGCGGCTCCAAAGGGGGCGGTGACAACGTCTCGGGCAAAGTGACCCTCGACGGTAAACCGGTCGCCGGTCAGGTCGTTTTCGTCGGTTCCGATCGGAAGGAATACCCTTCACCGATCGGGCCAGAGGGCAACTACCAGATCATCGGCGCGCCGAAAGGCGAGTTTACGATCCTCGTTAAGGGCACGCTTGGTGCTGCCCCTACGGCAAAGGGTGGTGCCAAAACGCCCGATATGCCAGGAATGACCGGTGTGGCCGGTATCGCCCCACCGGTCAAGTACGCGACCACTGCCGGCGGACTGAAACTTACCGTGACCGGTGGCAATCAGAAGCACGACATCACCCTGACGCCGTGACCGCCCTCGCGCCCCGCGGCGACGCGGGGCGGTTTCGTTTCGCTCACACCGTCATCCGGCCCTTCAAGAACCCGCCCTTCAACCCGGTCATGGTGAGCAGCATCTGCCGCCGCACCACGGGTATCCGCGGCAGCATTGGAAGTGTCCAATCGCGGCCCCAGCCCAGGATGCGCCCGTCGGACTGAAAGAACGGCGAGAGGAACCACGTCACCGTCGCGTAGTAGCGGATGTACGCGCGCTGCTTCGCTCGGAACGCTGCGAAAGCCGCCGCCGGTGTGGCTGCTTCGCGTAGGCACGCGGCCAGCCGCCACGCGTCCACCATCGCCAGGTTAATCCCCTGCCCCAGGTGCGGACTCATCGCGTGCGCCGCGTCGCCGATGAAGATCACCCGGCCGTCGTCGCGCCTCCGCATGTGGACGTGCCGGTACGTGGTGTGGATGAGTTGGTCGAAGTCCTGGAGGCACGCGAGCGGGTCCTCCGCTTCCGGGGCGAACGCGACGATCTCCCGCTTGAGCGCGTCCAGCCCGCGGGCCTTCACCGCGGCGAAGTCGCGGTTCGGCAGTCCCCAGTACACGCTCACCAGCCCGTCGCCGATGGGCAGCAGGCCGAACAGTTGTCGCGTCCCGCGGACCACCTGGAGCAGTTTCCCCGGAGCGCCCGCGCCCGGCACGGTGACCCACAGCGTGCCGTGGTCGTACGTCAGCACCGACGCCTTGAAGCCGAACACCTGGCGCAACTGCGACCGCGAGCCGTCCCCGCACACCACGCAGTCGAACGGGCCGTGCCGCGTGCCGGCGGAGTCGGTCAGGATCACTTCGCCGCCGGGCGTGACTTCGCGCGACACGACCGCGCGGCCGAGGCGCACGTCCACCGGTTGCGTGTCCACGAGGGCGCGGAGCGCGTTGAACAAGACCCCGCGGTGGACGCCGTACGCGCGGCAGCCGGGGGCGTAGTCGCCGTACCGGTTCCGAACGAGGGTTCGGCCGCTGCCCGCGTGCCGGGCGTACAGTTCGTCGATGGGCGCGGCGTGCGCGAGGACGTGGTCGAGTTTGCCCAGGTGCTTCAGCACCTCCTGCCCGGAGCACTGGAGCAGCACGCCGGCGCCGATCGGTTCGACCGCGGGCGCGCGCTCGATCAGCGTGACCGCGTGGCCGTCGCGCGCGAGCAGGTACGCGGTGGCGGCCCCGGCCACGCCGAACCCGACGATCCCGATGCGGAACGGACGCGGCACGGGCGACTCCGGCGACGGACTGGGAGCGAGCGATCGCGACACCCGCATACGATAACGGAACGGGTCGCGGAGTGCGAGACGTGCGAATCGGCGGGATCGTTCTTTGCGGTGGTCGTTCGTCCCGCATGGGAGCGCCGAAGGCGTGGCTCCCGTTCGGCGGCGAGTTGATGCTCCCGCGCGTCGTGCGCGTGCTGAGCGCGGCCGTCGATCCGGTAGTCGTGGTGGCCGCGCCGGGCCAGGACGTGCCGCCGCTGCCGGAAGGCGTGGTGATCGTCCGCGACGACGTGGAAGGCCGCGGCCCGCTCGGCGGACTGGCCGCCGGTCTCGCGGCGCTGGAAGGGGCGGCCGACGCGGTGTACCTGTCGTCGTGCGACGTGCCGCTTCTGACGCCGGCGTTCGTGGCGCGGGTGGTTAGCACTACAGCGCAGGTACTTCCGAAACCGTTTGCTGGTCTGGGTTTGCGGCTTGGTAGTTTGGGAGGTTTGGAAACGGACCCAAACTCGAATTA
>JAYUBA010001355.1:0-10394 GCA_043741075.1 Frigoriglobus sp. | reverse complement strand
GCTCGCCGCCGCGAACGCCAAACTCGCGCTCGAATGCGGCTACACAAGCGCGCGCAGCGGCGGCAGCCTCTTCAACATCGACGTGTGGCTGAAAAAAGCGATTGAAAGCGACCTGTGTCCCGGTCCGCGGCTCGCGGCGAGCGGGCGCGAAATCTGCGGCGTCGGCGGGCTGATGGACTGGAACCCGGACTTCCGCAAGATCGGGATGGACGGGCTGATGCTGCTCGTGAACGGCCCGGACGAGGCCCGCGCCGCGGTGCGGAAGCTGGTGAAGGACGGCGTGGAGTGGGTGAAGACCTACCCCACCGGCGACGCGGCGGCACCCGACACGAACGACCACCACACGCTGTGCATGACGTTCGAGGAGATGCACGCAGTGGTGGCGACGGCACACAACCACAAGATGAAGGTGACCGGCCACTGCCGCGCGACATTGGGCATCAAGAACGCGCTGCGGGCCGGGTACGACGCGATCGAGCACGGCACGTTCATCGACGACGAGGGCTTGGAATTGCTGCTGAAGCGCGACGTGCCGTGCGTGCCGGCGTTGTACTTCGAGCTGGCGTCTGTCGAACGCGGCAAGGAGTTCAAGCTGCCGCAGCGCGTGATCGACGGTCACAAGGAAACGCTGGAGGGCGGCGCCGAAAGCGCGCGCCGCATCCTGAAGGCCGGCGGGCGGCTGGGCATGGGCGGCGACTACGGCTTCGCGTGGAACCCGCACGGCGACTACGCCCGCGAACTCACCTTCTTCGTGAAGTACGTCGGCCTGTCGCCGCTGGAAGTGTTAACGTGCGCGACCCGCACCGGGGCGGAGATCATGGGCCGTGCGGCCGAGTTCGGCACGCTCGAAGCGGGCAAGCTCGCGGACGTGCTGGTGGTGGGCGGCGACGTGCTCGCGGACATCAGCGTGCTGGAAGACCGCTCGCGCTTCGTCGCGGTCATGCAGGGCGGCGTGGTGAAAGCGGGGCAATTGAGGGGTGAAAGATGACTGAGCAGGAATGGCTTACTTCGGCCAACACGACCAAACTGAAGAAGTTCTTGGGCCGCCCACTCTCGCGGCGGAAGTGCTTGCTCGCAGTATGCGGATATGGACGGCATATCGAACAGCATATTCCGGCCGCGGAAGTGATCGATTACCTCGTCAGGTGCGAGACTGGTGCCGACGCCGATCCGATCTTTTCTCTCCCGTTCGAGGAGGTCGTTGACCAGCGGTACGAATTTGAACGCCGCTACCGAGTCAATACCCCACCGTACGGAATCTGCTATGGTTTCTTGTCTGCACTCCACACGTCGGCATCCGAGCGAATGTACATTGGGGAGGCTACCTTTGAATTTCTTCGCGCCGATGTCACGCGTATCATCTGCCCGAGTGCCCGTCTTGACTTGCAACACCTCGAAAACTCTTCTCCCGAAGCTCTCGAAGTGTACAACCGAGAGACTCGGATCCAGACGAGCATTATTCTGGACACCCTTGGGAACCCGTTCCGCCCTGTCAGCTTCTCCCCGGAGTGGCGCACGGACACCGCGGTGTTGCTGGCGCGTCAGATGTACGAGTCGCGCGACTTCGGCGCGATGCCGATCCTGGCTGATGCGCTTCAAGACGCCGGGTGCGACGACAGCGACATCCTCGACCACTGCCGGGGGCCGGGGCCGCACGTTCGCGGGTGCTGGGTCGTCGATCTGGTGCTGGGGAAGGAGTGACGGAATTTGAGGTCCGAAGGACCGGCCTCCCTCAGCCCAGGCCACCGGCCTGGGTAACCCAACGGAGCGCGGCCCTTCAGGCCGCAACACCATGACCGCCACGAACCCAGGCCGGTGGCATGGGCTGAGGAAGCGCGAACCTTCGGTCCGCTGGAACCTTCGCAGTCGGTTCTGCCACCCCTCCGGGACTGAAAGCCCGCCTTCGGGCCGAGTTGGGGAAGTTGCGATACCACGAGGCGCTTTCATGAGTTAGAATTCGTGTACCACTCCCCGGTGGATTCTCCCGCCCGAATTCCGCCGCACCGGTCACGAGTCAAGAGACGAACGGGAGAACCGCTCGATGGTGATGCGCAACCGAAGCGACGGGAGCGGCCCGCCGCACTGGTGGGACGATCTTCCGCCGCAAGCCCGCGACCGCTTTTCGCCACCGCTCGCGCCCGAAGCGGAACCCGCGGACCGCGCCCCCGAACCGCCCCCGCCGCTCGACCGCGGCGAACTCATCCGCGACCTGTCGCGGCTCGCGGTGCTGTTCGCTCTCGTCGCGCTCGGCAACATCCTGTTCCTGCTCGTCGCCCTCTCGTTCGTGAACGGTTGAACTGCATCCGGCCCGTTGCCGCGTCCCCGCCGGACGCGGTAAGATGGTCTTCACTTCCCGCCCGCCCCACGCCCGTCACGCCCGGAGTCCCTCCGATGGTTCGCTCGTCTGTCGCGGCACTCCTGCTGCTCGCCGGTTCCGCCGTCCGCGCCGAGCCGCCCAAGGCCGACGCGCCGAAGGAGCAGAAGTTCTGCCCGGTGATGACCAAGGACGAGATCGACCCGAACGCGTCCAAGTGGGTGGACTACAAGGGCGTGAAGGTGTACCTGTGCTGCGACACCTGCGTCGCCAAGTACAAGCGCGACCCGGCCGCGTACCTGGACCCGAAGTTCGTCCCGGCGCTGGCCGGCATGGAACTGCCCAAGCGCGGCATCGAGCAGGCGTTCTGCCCGGTGTACCGCGACAAGAAGGTGTCCGAGAAGGACCCGTCCGCGACGTACAAGGGCGTGAAGGTGTACTTCTACAACGCCACCGCGCGGGAGCGGTTCGAGAAGGACCCGGAGCGGTACGCGGACGCCGCCGTCCTGCCGCAGTTGCCCAAGAAGTAAGATCCCACCTGGAGAACCGCCATGCGTCGTTTGCTGCCCCTGTTCGCGCTCGTCCCGCTCGTCGCGCTGACGGCGGACGCGCCCGCCCCGGCCGAGGACTCGAAGCCCGTGACCGTCTACGAGATGCGCGAGTACTACGCCAAGCCGGGCAAGCTGGACGCGATCCACGCCCGGTTCAAAGACCACACGAACTCGCTGATGAAGAAGCACGGCATCACCGCGGTCGCGTTCCTCGTGCCGGAGGGGGAGAACAAGGAGAACAAGCTGGTCATGTTCTTCTCCTTCCCCAGCATGAAGGCCCGCGAACTGGCGTGGGAGAAGTACCTCGGCGACCCGGACGCGAAGAAGGCGTTCATGGAGTCCGAGAAGGACGGCCCGCTCGAAGGTAAGGTGACGATGCGGTTCCTGACCGCGACCGACTACTCCCCGGCGTTCAAGGTCGAGAAGGGCAAAGAGGACCGCGTGTTCGAACTGCGCACTGACGTCGCGACCAAGGGCAACCTGGGCCACCTCAACGACCGGTTCAAGAACCACACGGTTGCGCTGTTCGAGAAGCACGGCATGACGAACGTGGTGTACTGGAACGTGCTCAAGGGCGAGCCGGACGAGGACAAGCTGCTGGTGTACCTGCTAGCCCACAAGAGCCGCGACGCGGCCAAGAAGTCGTTCGACGCGTTCCGCCTGGACCCGGACTGGACCGCGGCGCGGAAGGCGAGCGAGGAGAAGGGCGGCGGCAGCCTGACCGAAGCGAAGGGCGGCGTGGTGTCCGAGTTCCTCAAGGCGACCGACTACTCCCCGCTGAAGTGATGCGGGCCTCTTCAAATGAGCCGCGACCGGCAGGGAGCGGTGCCTTCGCCGGAGTGGCGCGAGGGCACCGCTCCCTGCCGGTCGCGGCTCACTGTGATCTCCCGTCACGCGCCCGGCCGCACGTCGGCGCGCCACCGCTTCACCGCGCCGTCGCGACTCACCGTTACCAGCGCGGTGCCGTCCGCGTTGAACGCCACCTTCAGCACGCGGTCGGCGTGGCCGGTCAGCGACAACCGCTCCTGGCCGGCGACCGGGTCCCACAGTATTACGGTGCGGTCGTCGCCGCCGGAGGCGAGCGTGCGGCCGTCCGGGCTGAACGCCAGCGCCTCCACCGCGCCGGTGTGGCCCGGCAGGTCGCGGACGAACGCCAGCCCGCCGGCGCGGTCGAGCGCCCACAGCTTGATGAGGCCGCTCGCGTCGCCGGTCGCCACCTGCCCGCCCGCGCGGTCGAACGCCACCGCCTCCACCGTCGCCTTCGCGCCGTGCGCCGCCGGCACGTCGGCCAGCACCTTCCCTTGAAGCGTGACGATCCGCACGCCCGTGCCGAGCGCGACGGCCAGCCACCCCTGCTTCGGGTGGAACGCGAGTTCCCGCGCGCCGGGTGCCGGGAGCACCACCTCGCCGCCCTTCAGATCGACCGGGTGGTCGGTCGCCACCAGGATGTTGCGGAAGTCGTACACGCGAACCGCGCCCGCGTCCGCGGTGGCGAGCCAGCGCCCGGTCGGGTCGATGGTGACCGCGTGGACCGGCGCGGGCGTGCGCACGAACACCGGGCGGGTGAAGGCGCCGCGCGGCGGCGCGCCGGGCCGACCGAACCCGGCGAACGCCGGGAACGGCTGCCACACGAACAGGCCGTGCTCGACGGCGACGACGAAGGTGCGCCCGTCCGCGGAGGCCGCCGCGGCGCGGGCCTTGTCCTTCAAGGGCGGGGGCACGCCGTACTGCAGTTGCGTGAGCGCGAGCGGCCCCGGCGGGCCGGGCGGCGGGTCGCGGCCGGGCGGCACGTAATCGGCGGCCAGGATGCGCACGCGGCCGGCGTCGTCGGCGGCGACGAACGCGCCCCCCGCGCCGCCCACGCCCACCGCGGCCAGCCCCTGCGCGGTCATCTTCCCGGCGGGGTCGCGCGCGAACTGCATCACGTCTTCCGGCTCGTGCGTGCGGGTGTTCGTCTGCCACACCACCGCGCCCCCGTCCATCCCGGCCGAGACGACCGTGCGCCGGTCCGGCGCGAACGCGACCGCGCTCACCCGGTGCGTGTGGCCGACCAGCTTGCCGCGCTCGCGGCCGTCGTCCAGTTCCCACAGCCGCACCGTCTTGTCGAAGCCGGCGCTGGCGAGCAGTTGGCCGTCGTCGCTCATGGCCAGCGCGTGAATCGAGCCGGTGTGGCCGAACAGCCGGCGCTCGCGCCACGTCTGCGTGTCGAACAGCCGGACCGTGGGCGCCTGGGCGTTGTTCGCGGTCGCCACCGTGAGGCCGTCGGGCGACACGGCCACCGCACTCACGGCGTCGGCGTGCGCGGGGAGCAGGTCGCGGACGAGCTTCGTGCCGTCGCCCGCCCACACCTTCGCCATCTTGTCGGCGCCGCCGGAGGCGAGCACCTTCCCGTTTCGGGCGAAGGAGAGGCACAGCACGCCGCCGGGGTGTGCCCGCTCCGGGTCGCGGACTTCCCACACCGGGCGGGCGTCCGGTGCCCGCCCGGCGCGGGTCAGCACTGCGGCGACGGCGCCCGGCCCGCCGAGCGCCGCGGCCTCCGCGTTCACCGGGCGCCAGCCGGTCAGGTCCCACCAGCGGATCATGCCGTCGGGGCCGTCCTTCCCGCCGCTGACGAGGGCGCGCCCGTCCGGGCTGAACGCGACGCACAGCGCCTCGGTGGCGTGCGCGTCGGCCAGCGTGACCGCGGGCGCGAGCTTCGGCACCTCCACGAGCGGGCTGACGAACGGCTGGAGCCAGGGCAGCGCGTTCATCGCCTTGCGGGCCGTGTCCAGGACATCGACCGGCAGCACCCACAGGCGCACGGTGCGGTCCGCCCCGGCGGAGGCGATCATGGTGCCGTCCGGGCTGAACGCGAGTCCGTGAACGGCCCCGGTGTGGCCGCGGAGAATCAGCCAGGTGCGCCCGGTGCGCGGGTTCCACAGGCGGATCTGGCCGGCGCTGCCGGCGGTGGCGGCGAACGTGCCGGCCGGCGAGTACGCGACCGCGCGGAGCGGGTCGTCCGGCCCGTGGTCCGGGTACGCGCGGTCGTCCCGCTGGCACAGCCGCCGTAGGTAGTGCCAGGTGAAGTCGCGGAGGTCCTTCGGGCACCGCGTCTCGTCTTCCAGGAGGGCCGCGGCGCGGAGCGGGTCGCGGTCGCACAGGATCGCCACCTGCGCGAGCTGGAGCGCGAACGCGGCGCGGCGGGTGCGCTCGGCCTCGCGCTTCAGCTCGTCGGCCTTCTGAACCGCCTCCGCGCGGCGCCGGTCGTTCTCCGCCGCGAGGAGTTCCGCGCGCGTCTTCTGCAACCGGGCGCCGTCGCGCTCCTGTTCGGCGACCCGCGCTTGGTGTTCCTTGTCGCGCACCGCGTCCCGCACCTGGGCGTAGGCGACGGACAGCACGGTGACGAGGGCGACGGTCGCGGTCACGGTCACGCCGAGCAGTCCGGCCCGCGCCGGGTGCCGCCGCGCCCACTTCACCCCGCGGCCCCACGCCGACAGCGGGCGCGCCTGGATCGGCTCGCCGCGCCGGAACCGGCCCAGATCGTCGGCCAGCGCGACGGCGCGCGCGTACCGCTTGGCCGGGTGCTTGTGCAGGCACTTCAGGCAGATCGTTTCGAGGTCGCGGGGGACGAGCGGGTGAAGCCGCTTGGGCGGCACCGGGTCGTCGTGGAGCACTTGAAGGACGGTGTCGAGCGCGGTCTCGCCGCGGAACGGGGGCCGCCCGGTGAGGAGTTCGTAGAGGATCGCGCCGAGGGCGTACACATCGACCGGCGGGCCGATGTCGCGGGTCTTGCCGCCGGCCTGTTCGGGCGCGATGTAGCTGGGCGTGCCCATCACCGCGCCGGTCCGCGTGCCGCCGTCGCCGGGCGCCTCGTCCAACCGCTTGGCGAGGCCGAAGTCGGTCACCTTTGGAAGAAATGATGAATGATGAATGATGAGTGATGAATCGAAGCCGGGATCGGATTTTGTCTTCGATTCATCATTTATCCTTGATCCTTTATCCTTTCCTAACAGGATGTTGCCCGGCTTCAGGTCGCGGTGAACGATGCCGGCGTCGTGCGCGAACTGCATGGTGCGGGCGAGCACTTCAATCAGCTCGGCGGCGCGGGCGGCGGCCCACGGGTCGCCGGTGAGGTGCTGGGCGAGGCTGCCGCCGTCCACGAACTCGAGCGCCAGGTACGGGTGCCCGTTCGCCTCGCCGATGTCGAAAATCTGGACGATGTGCGCGTGCTGGAGCGCCGCGACCGCTTCCGCCTCGCGCCGGAACCGCTCGCGCTCGGTCGGCCCGGCGTGCGCGCCGGACAGGATCATCTTGAGCGCGACCGTGCGGTTCAGGTTGAGGTGCCGGGCCTTGTACACGACGCCCATGCCGCCGCGGCCGACCTCGTGAACGATCTCGTAACCGGGCACCAGCGGCGGGGCGAAGTCGGTCGTCTCCGCGACGCCGAACGGCACCACGCTGCTGGCCGACCCGCCGGACGCGGAGGAACCGCCGGACTCCGGCAGCAGCACGACGAGCGAGGAGAAGGACGGGTCGGGCGTGTCCGGCGGCGCGAGCGCGACGGTGAGCGCGTACTCGGGCACGACGACCGCGACTCGCGAATCGTCTTCCAGCACGACGACGGCGGTAACATCGCCGCACACCGGGCAGGCGGTGGCCGCGACCCCGACGGTCGGGTTCCAGGTGTGGCCGAGCGAGCAGCGGTAACCACCGGCCATGCCGGACCCTCGGAGGGCAGAACCCCGCCCTGCAATTATCCCCAGGGACGGCCCCGATTCAACGTGTTTTCCTGTTACAAGAACCAGGGGCTTACGCCCACTGGCTACCGACAGCCGCCCCATCCGGGGCTTCCGAGTTGTTTTCAGCCCCGGATGGGGCGACGGTCGGTAGCCAGGGTCGTGAGACCCTGGTTCCGAACTCCTTCACACACCGAACGCCGCGGGAAACTTGGGCTGGTACGGCGGGCGCGGATGGGGTAATTCGGGCACCCCTCGCCGAACCGGGTTTTGCCGGAAAGGACGCCGCCATGCCCCGCACTGCGCTGCCGCACGTACACCCCACCGCCGTCATCTCCGACGCCGCGGTTCTCGCGGAGGACATTCGCGTCGAGCCGTTCGCGGTGATCGAAGGGCCGGTCACCGTCGGCCCCGGTTGCACCATCCGCTCGCACGCCCACTTGATCGGCCCGCTCACGCTCGGCGCGCGCAACGACATCGGGAACGGTTCGGTCCTCGGCGGCGCCCCGCAGCACCTCGGCTACAAGGGCGAACCGACGCTGCTGGAGATCGGCGACGGGAACACGTTTCGCGAGCACTTCACCGCGTCGCGCGGGATGCCGGTGGGCGTCGGGGCGGGCAGCGGCACCACCCGCATCGGCGACCGCAACCTGTTCATGGCGGGCGCGCACGTCGGCCACGACTGCGTCGTCGGAAGCGACTGCGTGTTCGCGAACGGGTCGCTCCTGGCCGGGCACGTCACCGTCGGCGACCGCGTGCTTCTGAGCGGCAACGCCGGGGTCCACCAGTTCTGCCGCGTCGGCCGGTTGGGGCTGCTGAGCGGCCTGTCCGCGACCGGGAAGGACATCCCGCCGTTCTGGGTGTTGCAGGGGCACAATCAGGTCCGCGGGATCAACCTCGTGGGCATGCGCCGGGCGGGCATCCCGGCGGCGGAAATCGCGGCGATCCGCAAGGCGTTCCGCATCATCTACCTGACCCGCCCGTCGCTCCCGATGACGGCGGCGCTGGTCCGGATCGAGGCCGAACTCGGCCAGCACGCGACCGTCCGCGAGCTGGTCGCGTTCATCCGCGAGTCGAAGCGCGGCATCCTGGGCGCGCACCGCCTGCTGGCCGGGGAGGGCGACGGAGCCGCCGCCGCGTAATTTCTTTGCACGCGCGGCGGGCCGTGGCGACATGATAGGGGTATGCGAACCGCCGCCGCCATCTGCCGCGAACTCACCGCCGACCGCCGCACCGACGGCGAGTTGCTCGCCGCGTTCGCCGCCGGCCCGTCCGAAGACGCGTTCGCCGAACTCGTCCGCCGGCACGGGCCGCTCGTGTGGGGCGCGTGCCGCCGACTCCTCCCCGATCCGAGCGACGCCGAAGACGCGTTCCAGGCCGCGTTCCTCGTTTTGGTCCGCCGCGCCCGCGGGCTGACGCGCTGCACCACGCTCGGCCCCTGGCTCCACCGCGTCGCGGTGTGGACGGCCCGCAACGTGCGCCGCAAGAACGCGCGCCGGCTCGCGCGGCAGTCGGCGCTTCCCGAACACGTCCCCGATCCCGCCCCGCGACCCGACCCCGACTTGAAAGCGGATTTGGATGCGGCCCTGCTCGCGCTCCCGGCCCGTTACCGCGACCCGATTCTGCTGTGCCACCTGCAAGGCTTCTCCCGACGCGAAGCGGCCGAGCGCCTGGGCTGCGCCGAAGGCACGCTTTCGGCGTGGCTCAACCGCGGGTTGGCGAAGCTCCGCGACCGGCTCCGCGGGCTGGACCCGGCGAAGGTTCTGGGCGTCGGGATCGTGAGCGTGCCGGCCGCGCTCACGGCGACCACGGCGCGGGCCGCGGTCGCGACCGCCGTTGCCGCCGCGGGCGTGCCGCCGGCCGTTTCTTCCCTCGTCGAAGGAGTGCTTCACATGTTCTGGGTGAAGAAGGCGACCGCCGCGGCGTTCGCGCTGTGTGCCGTGTTCGCACTGGGTACGGGCGTGGGGCTGAGCACGCGAACGGATCATTCCGGCGTGGCCGCGCAGGAGAAGGCCGCACCGCCCGGCGCGACACCGAAGGCCGCGGCGCCCGCCCCGGCGAAGGAGATCGCGGCGCTGGAACTGGAAATCGCGATCAGCCAAACGGAGCAGCAGGCGTTCGCGGTTGCCGTGAAAGCCGCAACCGAGAGGCTCCAACTGACCAAGAAAGCGGTGGTGAACGGGAACGGCAGCAATGTGGATCTTCTGGACGACACGCTCACGGTGGCCCGCTTCCAAGAGAGCCTGGAGACCGCAACGGCCAGGTTGAAAGAGATGCGGGAACGGCTCGCGAAACTGAAGGGCACGGCAATGAAGACGGACACCGGATACATCGAACTCACGATCGGCGGGAAGGCGGGCGAGTTCGAGTTCGTCATCCGGGAATTCCCGCCGAACGATCCGAAGGAGTTCGGCGTTCAGCGGGTGTACGGCCCGGTCACCACCCGCGACCCGGAGATGCTGAAACGGCTTCTGACGCGGGCGAAGGCCGACCCGACCGGACCGCAGGAAGCGCGCGTCATCGTGCAGCCGCAAACGGTGTTTGGCATGGGGCCTCGCGCCGCCCTAAAGGCGTGCGACGCGGCCGGGTACAAGACGGTCGCGTTCACCGGCTACGTCTTCGGCGGCGGGTTCGCCGTCGAACTGAAGGCGGACCAGAAGGGCGACGTTCGCGGCTACAAGCGGTACGACGCGGTCGAGGTGAAGCCGGCGGAACTCGTGAAGGAGATCGAAGAGGGCTTGCGTCGGTTCTGATTCTGGAGCCGTTCTGCGATTCACGCTGCGGCTTGGGTGGCCGGGGCAGAGGCTTTGCGAT
>JAYUBA010001354.1:0-3219 GCA_043741075.1 Frigoriglobus sp. | reverse complement strand
GGCTCGGTGCGCGCGATCAAGACCACGCTCGCCGAGAAGACGCTCAAGGCCGCGTTCACCCGCAACGGCGGCGAGGTCATCGACGATAAGGACTTCTGACCCTGAAGCGTGCCGAAAAGCAGCCGTCCGGTTTCTTTGGTTTTGACCTCCCCCCTTGAGGGGGAGGTGGCGAGGCTTTGCGAGCCGGTGGGGGGTAAAGCGTCGGATGTCGAGGAGGACGCACCCCCCACCCGGCGGCGAAGCGCCGCCGACCTCCCCCTCAAGGGGGGAGGTCAAGCGCAGACCGAACACGCCACCCCGTTCACCGTACCGGCACCCGCGCCTCTCACGTCGCGGGTGTTTTCGTGTTTGGCGTTTCGGGTCCAGCGTTTAGTATTGGAGGAGCGGTCCTCCGCAACACCACACACGGAACCCAAACCATGTTCATCGGGTCGGGCGGGCGGCGCGGGCGGGCGGCGCTGGTGCTCTTGGCCGCCCTCATGGTCGCGGGCACGCTCGGCGGGGCCGCCGCGTACCTGGTGAGCCGCGGCAAGGCCGGCATCCCCGGCGGGCCGCGCCTGGGCCTCGCGGACGAACTGCGCCTCGTGCCCGGCACCGCCGTGGGCTTCATCCACGTCCGCTGGCGCGACGCCCGGCGCGCGCCGGGCGCCGCCCAACTCCGCCAGATCATCGAGAAGGCCAGCCCGCACACGAAGGCGGCCCTCGATCCGTCCTCGGCGCTCGATCCCGCGACCATCGACCGCGTGACCGTCGTGTACCTGCGCGGGGCGGAACCGCTCGGGCCACCGGCCGCGAAGGGGCCACCCAAAGCCCCTCTCGCCCCGAACCCCCAGGGGCCACCGCCGCCCG
Organism: Frigoriglobus sp.; assembly: GCA_043741075.1. Taxonomy (GTDB): domain Bacteria; phylum Planctomycetota; class Planctomycetia; order Gemmatales; family Gemmataceae; genus Gemmata. The sequence continues at coordinate 2,370 of JAYUBA010001354.1, read as the reverse complement.
AGCCGGAACTCGCGGACCTCGTCACCCTGTCCGCCGTGAACTCCTTCGTCGTCCTCACGTTCACCGCCCCGTACAACGCCGACAAGGTGCGGGACGCGCTCGCCAAGAACTCCGTGAACAAGAAGATCGGCGACCGGGAGTACACCGAAGACGCCATCGCGAACGTGGCCGTCTACTGCCCCGACGATACGACACTGGTGCTGGGCGACGCGGACCGGATGGCCCAGTTCCTCGTCCCGCCGGCTTCCGCCGGCCCGCTGACGGCCGCACTCGAGCGCGCCGCGGAGGGCGGCCGGCACGTCGTCGCCGCGTTCGACATGGGCCTGCTCGCGATCGACATGCGGGCGTTCGGGAAGCTGTCCCCCCACTTCCAGCCGCTGAAAGAGTACCTCGAGAAGGTAGCGAAGGTCCAATCCGTGAGCCTGGAGGTCGCGTTCGGCGACGAGATGAAGGTCGAGTACCGGGCGAAGTACCGGACGGACGCCCTCGCGGACGACGCCCGCGCCGCCCTCGCCCACATCGCCGACTACGCCCGCGAACACAGCGGCGACCCGGCCCCGCCGGACGACGCGCCGAGGCCGAAGGCGAAGCGGGCACCGCCGGAGGTGCTGACCAAGCTGATCGCCCCGACGACGCTCGGCCGGCTCGACGAGTGGCTCGCGGGCGCGTCGGTCCAGAGCCGGGACGCCGAGGTGGTGATCGTGCCGAAGGAGCGGTCCGCGGCCAACGCGTACGCCGCGCTGGCCGGCACGTCGGGCGCGCTCTTCAAGCCCGCCGAGAAGCAGAAGGCCCCGCCGAAGTAGCCCGACCGACCGCCCAGAAGCATGTGGCTCGTAGTGACCCGCTTCAGCGGATCTGTCGCTCACCGACCCGCTGAAGCGGGTCACTACGAGCCGAACACCGACAGGTGCCCGAATGCCGTTCCCGCCGTCGCGCCGCGAGGTGCTGCTCCGCTCCGCCAACGGCTTCGGTGCCGCCGCGCTCGCGGCGCTCCTGGCCGATGGCGAACGCGCACAGGGGGCTGACGCCCCCCGCTCCGGCGACCCGTTCGCGCCCAAGAAGCCGCAGTTCGCCCCGAAGGCCAAAAGCGTCATCGTGCTGTTCATGGACGGCGGGCCGAGTCAGGTGGACACCTTCGACCCGAAGCCGGCGCTGGACAAGTACAACGGCAAGCCGTTCCCCACGAAGGTCGAACCGACGCAATTCAACAACGTCGGCAACACGCTCGCGAGTCCGTGGAAGTTCAAGAAGTACGGCCAGAGCGGGCTGCCCGTCAGCGACCTGTTCCCGCACGTCGGCGCGTGCGCCGACGACCTCGCCGTGATCCGCTCGATGGTGTCGAACTTCTCCGAACACACCAACGCGAACTACTTCTGGCACAGCGGGCACGGCCAGCAGGGGCGGCCGAGCTTCGGCTCGTGGGTCACCTACGGCCTGGGCACCGAGAGCCGCGACCTGCCCGGCTTCGTCGTCCTCGGCAGCGGCATGGTCCCGCCCGGCGGCATCGACTGCTTCGGCAACGGCTTCCTGCCGGCCGCGTACCAAGGCTCGCTGTTCCGCCACGGCTCGCAGCCGGTCGCCGACATCACGCCCCCAGGGGGCGAGAGCGCGAAGACCCGCGGCGCGAAGCGCGACCTGCTCCGCAAGCTCGACGCTTCAGCGAAGGAGCGCTACGGCGACGCGGACCCGCTCGACGCGGCCATCGGCAACTACGAGCTGGCCTTCCGGATGCAGACGGCCGTGCCCGAACTCGCGGACCTGAGCAAAGAGACCGAGGAGACGCGCAAGCTCTACGGCATCGACGACCCGAAGACCGAGGTGTTCGGCCGGCAGTGCCTCCTCGCCCGGCGGATGGTGCAGCGCGGCGTGCGGTTCGTGGAACTGCTGTGCCAGAACCTCGGCCACGACCGCTGGGACCAGCACGCGAACCTGAAGAAGGGGCACGAGGAGAACGCGAAGGCCGTGGACAAGCCGATCGCGGGGCTGCTCACGGACTTGAAGCGGACCGGCCTGCTGAAGGACACACTGGTGATCTGGGGCGGCGAGTTCGGCCGCACGCCGGTGGCGCAGGGCGGCGACGGTCGCGACCACAACCCCTACGGCTTCACGATGTGGCTGGCCGGCGGCGGCACGAAACCCGGCACGGTGGTCGGCGCGACGGACGACTTCGGCTACCACGCGGTGACGGACAAGGTGCAGATTCACGACCTGCACGCCACCGCGCTGCACCTGCTCGGCTTCGACCACAAGAAGCTGACGTACCGCTTCGGCGGGCGCGACATGCGCCTCACCGACGTACACGGGGAGTTGGTGGAGAAGGTGCTGGCGTGAAGGCTCCTGAGCGGGGGGCGTAAGCCCCCTGTGTGCGCG
>JAYUBA010001353.1:0-10427 GCA_043741075.1 Frigoriglobus sp. | reverse complement strand
CAGCCCCGCGAACTGGTGAAGGGCGAGGTCGTCAGCGGCCTGCTGAGCTGACCTCGACCGAAGCGAACCAAAGCTGCCGCGCTCATCTGAGCGCGGCGGCTTTCTTCTTGTCTTGTGGGGTGGGCCGCTGGCCTGCCTCTTCACTCAGGCAGGCCAGCGGCCCACCCCACGTTCCACCAATCCCCTCGTTTCACACGCGGGTTGTAACTCCGTCATTTGCGGAATGTAGACTTTCTGTGAAGTGGCAACGGTTACAACGGTCGCGTCGGAACCGCGGGCGCGATCACTTTACGCCCGACACGCTTCAACGCCTTGAAATCCCGGCACTCGGTGCATTTCCGCGCGAATTCCGCGCCGTCCGGCACGGCCGCTGCTTTGGAGTATCTCATCGAAGGAAACTCAAAAGCAAGGAAGCCGACCATGACCCCGATTACCAATACCGCCCGCGCCGCCAAGACCGCCCGGACCGCCGGCACCGGCGAAGCCGATAACCTGCTCCGCGACATGGCCTTCGTACTCAAGCTCACCCGCCGGGTGAAGGAGGAGATGACCGCCGACCGCGCCCCGACCCAACTGTCGGCGCGCAAGGCCGAGGGCGCGCTGGTCGCCTGAGTGAGCCGAAGTGGCAGAAGCCCAAAGCCCAGCGACGGCCGTCGCTGGGCTGTGCGTTTGGCATCGCCTCAACGTCACTTCTTCAACACCTTCACTTCCACCTTCCTGAACTCACAGGGGTGGCTCTCCGCCTGGAGCGAGATGTAGCCCTCCTCCAGCAGCACCTTCCCGTCCTTGATGAGCTTCTTCCCGTCCGCGTCGCCGTCGTCCAGTTGCGGCTTCTCGTACTCCAGCACCAACTCCCCTTCCACGTAGTGCTTCACCGTGCCGCTGCCGTGGACCTCCAACTCCGCGGTCACCCACACGTCGCCGTTGTAGGTCTTCGACTTCGAGTTCGTGCAGTGCGTCTTGAACAGCTTGCCGTCCATGACGACGTGCGTGCCGGGCGAGCACATGTTCGCGGTGGGACGGTTGCCCTTCCCCAGCCCGCCGAGCAACTGGAACTCGATCGACACCGGGAACTCCTGATCCTTGCGCATGGTCTTCGGGTCCTGGCAGTGGAACATGACGCCGCTGTTGCGGGTCGCCCAGCCCGGCCCGCCCTTGCACTGCTCGCCGACGAACCGGTACTCGACCCGCAGCCGGTAGTGCGCGAACGTCTCCTTATAGAAGAGGTGGCCGAACTTGCCGCCGAACTCCGTGTACTTGTCGTACCCCACCTTCAGCACGCCGTCCGCGACGCGGAAGGTGTCGGCGTGGTTGTCGCCGAGTTCGTAGCCGGTGATCTTGGGCGTCCACCCGTCGAGGTTCTTGCCGTTGAACAGCGGCACCCACTCCCCGTCCTTGTCCTTCGGGTCCGCCGCGACCGCGGGCCGCGGCAGAGCGAGGGCCGCGATAAGCGGCGCGAACAACAGGACACCGACACGGAGGTTGAGGCGCGGCATGGGAGTGGCCCTCGTGAGCGGAAGGTGAATGGCGCCATCAGTGTACGGTACGGCGCGTCGCCCGCACGCGCCGGCGCGACAGGCGCGCGCAAATGTGAAGAATTGATTGGATCGCGGGTGAGGGACTTGTACGATGGTGGAAGTTTGTAACGAGAAGCTAACCTCGCGACAATATCCCGCTTACTCTGACCGCTTCTCCCCGAATTGTCGCCCCTCGATCAAATTCATTTGGGAGTGAAGTTCATGTGGCACTCTCTCCGCCGCGCCGTCGAGAAGGGCCGTCCGTCGCAGGGTCGGCTGAGCATGGAAGCACTCGAAGACCGCTCGGTTCCCGCCGCGTTCACCGCCGGCGACCTCGTCGTGTACCGCGTCGGTGACGGCAGCGCCGCGCTGACGAACGCCGCGACGGCCGTGTTCCTCGACGAGTACACAACTTCCGGTACGCTCGTCCAGTCGATCGCGCTGCCCAAGACCACGAGCGGTTTGGCGAGCGGCCAGAACCGGTTGACGGCCAGCGGCACCGCCAGGTTGGAAGGCCTGCTCACGCTGTCCGCCGACGGGCAATACGTGATCCTGACCGGATACGCGGCCGACGCCGGTACTGCCACCATCGCCGCTACTCAGTCGAGCAGTAACGCTCGGGCGATCGGACGCGTCGCGGCCGACGGCTCGATCGACACGAGTACCACCACGACGGGATTCGGTGGGGTGGAGATCCGCAGCGCGACGAGTGCCGACGGCACCGGGTTCTGGGCGGTCGGGGCCAACACCGGTGTCGTGTACACTTCGTTCGGCGGGAGCGGGGCCGGAACCCTGGTCAGCAGCACGGCGACAAACCTGCGCGCTGTTCAGATCTTCGCGAACCAACTGTACGTTTCGTCGGGTACCGGGACGATTCACCTGGGCACAGTTGGGACTGACACGCCGACCACGAGCGGTCAGACCATAACCGCCCTCCCCGGCTTCCCGACCACCGGGGGCCAAACCGGGTTCTTCTTCGCCGACCTCAGCACCTCGGTAGTCGGTCTCGACACCCTCTACGTAGCCGACGACGGTACGGGGGCACTGACGAAGTTCTCTCTCGTCAGCGGGAGTTGGGTGTCGAACGGCACGGTGGGTGCCGATGCGGACGACTACCGCGGGCTTACGGTTCTGGTGACCGGCTCGACCGTCACCCTTTACGCGACACGCAAGGGGGGAACGGGCGGCCCCGGCGGTGGCGAACTCGTCAAACTCACCGACGCCAGCGGCTACAACGGCACGTTCAGCGGCACGCCCACACTCCTCGCCACCGCAGTAGCGAACACGGCGATCCGCGGGGTCGCGTTCGTGCCGGTCGGGGCGAACGCGGCCCCGGTCGTCACCGCGTCCGGCGGTTCGACGAGCTACACCGAGAACGGTTCCCCTCTCGCCGTCGATGCGAACATCACCGTGACCGACGACGGCGCGAACCTGACCGGGGCGACGGTGCAGATCACCGGCAACTACGCCGGCGGCGAGGACGTGCTCGCGTTCGCGAACGCCAACGGCATCAGCGGCACCTTCAATGCCGGCACCGGGACACTCACGCTCAGCGGCACGGCCAGCGTCGGCAACTACCAGACCGCCCTCCGGTCCGTCACCTACGCCAACAGCAGCGAAAGCCCGAACACGAGCAGCCGCACCGTCACCTTCGTCGCCACCGACGGCACCGCGAACAGCACCGCCGCGACCAAGACCGTCACCGTCACCGCCGTCAACGACGCGCCGACGCTGACCGCGACGGCTACGAACCCGACGTACACCGAGAACGGTTCCGCCGCGGCCCTGTTCAGCGGCACCGCGGTGAGTACCGTCGAAGCCGGGCAGGGCATCGACCAACTCGTCTTCACAGTGACCGATGTCACCGACGGGGCGAACGAGATTCTCCGCATCGACGGCACGGATGTGGCCCTGACCAACGGGAACGTGGTCACCACCGCGACCAACGGGTTGAACGTGAACGTGACGGTCTCTAGTGGCACCGCCACGGCGACCGTCAGCAAGTCGGGCGGCGTCACGGCGAGCACCGCGGCCGGGGTGGTGAACGGGCTGAGCTACCGCAACGCGTCCGAGTCCCCGAACACCGCCACCCGCGTGGTGACGCTCACCCGCGCCCGCGACACCGGCGGCACCGCCAACAGCGGCAGCGACACGGCCGCGCCGAACATCGCTTCCACCGTCACCGTCGTCTCGGTCGCCGACACGCCCTCGGTCACGAACGCAACGACGAACGAGGACACACGGACCACGAGCGGCCTCGTCATCAGCCGCAACGCGGGCGACGGGAGCGAGGTGACGCACTTCAAGATCACCGGCATTACCGGCGGCACGCTGTTCCTCAACGACGGCACGACCGCGGTGAGCAGCGGCACGTTCATCCCCTTCACCCAGGCGAACGCGGGCCTCAAGTTCACCCCGGCGGCCGACGCGAACAGCGACAACGACGGCTTCAGTTTCGAGGTGCAAGCGTCCACGAGCGCGAGCGACGCGGGTCTGGGCGGGGGCGTAACCACGGCGATCCTCACCGTGAACGCCGTCAACGACGAGCCGTCGGTCACGCTGGCAAGCTCCTCGGTCACGGTGAACCAGGACACCGGGACGACGACCCGGACGAGCTTCGCGACCTTCAGCCCCGGCGGCGGCACCGACGAGTCGCTCCAGACCCCGACCTACACACTGACGAACACGAACAACGGGCTGTTCGGCACCCAACCGAAGATCGACGCGACCGGGAAGCTGTCCTTCACCCTCGCCGCGGGCGCGAGCGGCACCGCGACCGTCACCGTGAACGTGACGGACGGCGGCGGGACCGCCTTCGGCGGCGACGATACCAGCAAGGACGCGACGTTCACGATCGCGGTGAACGCGGTCGTGGTTTCCGCGCCGCCGTCCGCGCCGGCGCGGGTGTCGGTGGCGTCCGGGCCGCAGTACATCGCCATCGGGTCGGACGCGGGCACGCCGGCGCGGGTGCGGGTGCTGTCCGCGACCACCGGCGCGGTGCTGGGCGACTTCTCCCCGTTCGGCGGGTACACCGGCGGGGTGCGGGTGGCCGTCGCCGACATCACCGGCGACGGGGTGGACGACATCATCATCGCGACGGCCGGCACGGTCGGGCTGGTGACCGCGATCGACGGCCGCACCGGGGCGTCGCTCGGCACGCTCGCGCCGTTCGGCAACGTCCCGAGCGGCCTGGTGCTCGCCACCGGCGACCTGGACGGCGACGGCCGCGCCGACCTCATCATCGGCACGGAGACCGGCGGCTCGCGGGTCACCGGGTTCAGCGGGCGGACCGGTGCCTCGCTCGGCACGATCGACCTGTTCCCCGGATCGACCGGCGGGGTGCGGCTGGCCCTGGGCGACGTGACCGGGGACGGGCGGACGGACATCGCGATCGGCGCCGGGCCGGGCGGGAACGGGTTCGTCCAGGTGTTCGACGGCGCGACCGGCGCGCGACTCGGCTCGTTCTTCAGCCACCCCGGTTTCGCCGGCGAGGTGAACCTGGCCCTGGGCGACCTGGACGGCGACGGGCGGGCGGAGGTCATCACCGCCGCGCAGCTCGGGGCGTCGGGCACGCAGGTGCGGGCGTTCACCCCGCAGGGGCGGATCGTGCGGAGCTTCGTGGCCCCGACCGGCATCGGGTCCACGGTGGGCTTCGGCCGCACCGACCTGATCGCGGTGGTCGCGAACCAGACCCCGCCCGTGTCCGCCGCCGACCTGAACGGCGACCGGGTGGCCGAAATCCTGCTCGGCGGGGTGCCCGGCACCGGCGGGAGCCGGCTCCTGGTTCTCGACGGGACGACCGGGGCGATCCTCATGGACCTGTTCGCCTTCGACCCGCTCTTCGACTTCGGCGTGTCCGTCGGGGTGAGGTGAGCACCCGTAGTGCACGCGGCCCGCGTGCCTTGGCCAAGAGCACGCGGGCCGCGTACACCACGACAAGAGTTCACCGCACCAGCAGGAAGTCCTTGCTGTTGAGTAGCGCCCACATCAGGTCTTGTGCCCCGGCCGTGCGGTCCCCGCCGGCCTTCAGGAACTCCACACCCAGCGCCCGCTCCTTCTCGCTAGGGAACCGGGCGAGCGACCACAGGTAGATTTCCTTCACCAACTCGTCGTCGGTCAGCTTCTTCGCCATCAGCAGCGCCGGCCGCGCGCCGGGGTTGCGCACGCGGCCGAGGATGCTCTTGCCGTTGAGGAAGTGCAGCGCCTGAAGCATGTTCGACCCGTTGTCGCGCTCGCACTCGCACGCGTCCATCCGCTGCGGCTTGCCGAACAGGCGCAGGAACGCGTTCTCCGCGCTCGCGTCGGGCAGTTGCGCCGCGCGGAACCCGTTGGGCAGCCCCTCCGAGATCGCGGTCGCCTGCACGAGCGAATCCAGCAGCGCCTCCGCCGGCACGCGCCGCGGGAGCGCGTGCGAGAAGTTCTGGTCGTCGTGGGCGTTGCTCGCGTTCGGCGCGCCGGTCCGCTGATACGTCTGCGAGGTCACGATGCGGCGCATCAGGTGCCGCGTGTCGAACCCGCTCGTCACGAAGTCGGCGGTGAGCGCGTCGAGCAGCGCCGGGTTGATGGGCGGGTTGGTGCTGCGGATGTCGTCTACCGGGTCGATAATGCCGCGGTGGAAGAAGTAGCTCCAGTACCGGTTCACGATGCCGCGGGCGAAGAACGCGTTCTTCGGGTCGGTCAGCCACTTGGCGTAGGCCACGCGGCGGTCCACGCCCGCCTCCAGCTTCGGCTCGACGCCGCCCAGGAAGCGCGGCGGCTGTACGAGACCGCTTCGCGGGTTGGTCGCGGGTCCGGCGGTCGCGTTCACGCTCACCATCTTGCTGTTCGGCGCGCGCGAATCGGCCCGCGCGGTGACCTGCGTGAAGAAGCTCGCGAGGCCGAAGTAATCCGCCTGCGTCCAGTTCTCCAGCGGGTGCGTGTGGCACCGGGCGCATAGCATCCGCACCCCGCAGAAGACCTGCGTGACGCGCTCGACGGTGTCGTTCGTGTCCTTGCTGATCGTAAGGTATACGCTGGCCGGGTCGTCGCTGATGCCGCCCCTCGCGGTGAGCAGTTTCTGCGCGAACGTGTCCATCGGGGTGTTCGCGGCGACCGCGCCGCGGATGAACTCGCGGAACTGGAACAGCGCGGGCGCGCTCACGCTGTTCCGCGAATTCTGCAACAGGTCGCCCCACTTGAGCGACCAGTGATCGACGAACTCCGGCCGCTCGAAGAGCGCGTCCGCCACCTTCTCGCGCTTCTTCGCGTCCGCGTCCGCGAGGAACGCCCGCACCTCGTCCGGCTTCGGCTGAAGGCCGATCAGGTCGAGGTACACGCGGCGGAGGAACTCCTCGTCGCCCGCGATGCCGGACGGCGCGATCTTCAGCCGGTTCAGCTTCTCCACGACCGGCTTGTCGATCACGTTGTCCGGTAGCGGCGTGGGCGTGAACGCACCGACCGCGGCCAGCACGGTGATGCCGGTCGCGGCAAAGGTGCGCTCGAACCGGCCGATCACGGCGGTCTCGCCGGCAACCCCGGCGGTCACCTTGCCGTCGTCGTCCACGGTCGCGAGGCGGTCGTTGTTCACCGCGAACACGCCCAGCCGCGTCACGTCGCGCTTCGTGGCGTCGGTGTACTCGGCGATCAGTTGCACGCGGTGCGACTGCCCCTTCTTCAGCACGAGCTTGTCCGGCACCATGACGACGCGAACCACTTGCGCCGGGTCTTTCAGGTCCGAGGGCGCGCCCTGCGTGACCCACGTCGTGAAGATGGTGTCGGCGAGCGATCCGCGGGCGAACCGTGAGCCGCCCTCGTGGAGGGAATCGCCGCGCGCCTTCGCGACGAGCAGGCTGTTCTGCGGCACCTGGAAGTTGACGCGCCGCCCCGCGGACTCCTTCACGATGCCGAAGTAGTCCGGCTCCGGGTCTTGCCCGCGGAGCGACAGCTTGAAGCCGTTCTTGCCGAGCGAGTAGCCGTGGCACGCGCCCGCGTTGCACCCGGCCCGCGTGAACACCGGCATCACCTCGTGCCGGAAACTGATCGGCGGTTCCGCGGCCGGCAGCGTCACGGTCACGGGCACGGTGAACGTCTTCCCTTCGGCGGTCACGGTGATCTTCGCGCTACCGCTGCCGACCGGCTTCACCCACCCGGCTTCCACGGTCGCGACCTTCGGGTTGTCGGTGGCGAACGTGGCCGCGTCGCGCAGGTCGAGCGCGTAGCCGTCGGCGGCGGTGCCGAGCACCTGGATCGCGTGCGGGTGCCGGTGGTGCGTGATCGCGATGGCCGCGGGCGACACGGTGATCGAAGCCGCCGGGTCGGCCGCGAGAAGCGGAGCCGGGAGCAGGGCGACGCAGGCGGTGAGGAGAAGGCGGGTCATGGCGGGAGCCTCAAGGCGGTGTGCTTTACCCTCGCCCCGGCTTTGCGGGGAGAGGGTGGCGAGTCTTCGAGCCGGGTGAGGGGCTGCGCCTACTAAGACCCCTCACCCCGCCGCGAAGCGCGGCGACCCTCTCCCCGAAGCGGGGCGAGGGTAAGACAAGTCACTTCGGCGGCGGGATCACGGTCAGCGTTGCTTCCGCGGCGCGGGCCTTCACGCGGACGGCCGGTTGCTTCGGGTCGGGCGCGGCGGTCGCGGCGAGCTTCAGTTTACTCGCGCCGGCGGGCGTCGCGGGCGGGATTACCAGCTTGAACGAGAACGCCGTCTCGCCGGCCTTCACGGTGACCGGCGCGGGCACCGGCACGCCGGCCGGCACGCCCGCGAGTGACACCACGATGTCACCGGCGAAGCCGTTCAGCCGCTCGGCCGTACCCTTCACCTCGACCGTCGCGCCGGTCTTGGCGTCGAGCTTCGCGGCGAACGTGGGCGCGGCGAACGTCACCGCGACCGGCAGTTTCACCGGCAGCGTGCGCACCGACGTGACCGCGGACGCGAGTACGCGTTGCTTGTCCGGCGTGAGCAGTTCGGCCAGCACCGCGATTTGATACGCGTCGGCCGGAAGTTCGGGCGGGATCACTACGGGCACTTCGCCGTCGCTCACCTTCGCGCCCAGTTCGGTCGGCTTCTCGACACGGATGGCGAGGGCCGGGTTCGGCTGGTTGTTCGTGAAGGGCGGCGACTGGCTGGTGAGCAGCGTGAGCCGCACCGGCGACGCGACATCGGTGCGCGTGAGCGTCACCGGCAGCGCGAGCTTGCCCGACGGAAAGAGGCCGGCGTTCGCGGGCAAGCCCTTCCAGTCGATGCCGAAGTCTGCGGTCTTCGCGGAGGTCGGGGCGACGGCGAACTCGGTGGCGAGCCACGGTTGAAGCCGTTCGAGCGGGTGGCCCTTGAACGACACCGCGCGTTCGTCCGCTCCGCCGCGACCCTTCCAGGTGATGAGGCCCGCGTGTACGTCGCCGGTCGCGGTGACGGTGACGAGCGCGCCGTCGGCGTTGGCCGCGATCGTCCCGCCTTCGAGTTTCAGCCCGGCGGGAAGTGCGTCCGCGGCGAGGTCGATCTTGCCGACGAACCCGCGGCGGTCCACGAACACCGGCACCACGGCGCGCCCGCCCGCGGGCAGGTTCAGTCGCTGAAGCGGCGTCGTCAGGCGGAAGTCTCCTTGCCCCACGATTGTGAGTGGGTCGATGGTGAGCCGGTACACGCCGCGCGGCCCGCCGCGACCTTGCGAATCCAGCACGCCGACGGTGATCGCGGTCACCTTGTCCGGCACGGTGTATTCGAGAACCGGGTCGAGCGTGCCGGGCGAATCCTCCGCCTGCGCGAGTACCGCACCGGCGTCGTTGCGGATCACGAGCGCCGCGTCGATGGGCGAACCGATGCGCTCCGCGAACACCGAAAACAGCACCTTCGTGTTCGGCACCACCGCGACGCGGTACTTGTCCTCTTCGCCGGGCGCGCCGAGCTTGCCGCACACGCCGACGCGGCCCGCCGGCAGTTCCAGCGGTTTGCCGGGCGTACTCGGTTCCACGAACTCCGGCCGCGCGCTGAGTTCCACGAACGGCCGCGGGCCGGACCACGCACCGCCCTTCGGCCAGTCGAGCGGGATCACCGGGCCGCGCACGGCGGGCAGGTCGATCTTCGCGGCGGTCGAGCCGATCAGTTCGACGCTCTTCGTGTCCTTCGTGACGACCGGCGGGAACACCTGCTCCACATAGTCGAACGCGCCGATCTTCAGTCGGAAGAAGCCGGGCGCGGCACCGGCGTACTCGGCGTCGTGCAGCGTGATCGTGTACGCGCCGTCGGCCGGGAGCGTGGCGGTGAGCCGCGCGTCGCCGCTCAGCGCGGGCATGCCCCATGTCCATTCGAGTTGGAGTTTCTTCGCGTTGTAGAGGTGGACGACCGGCCGCAGTTTACTGCCGATGCGCGCGGCTTCCACTTCCACCGTGAGCTTCTGCCCGGCCTTACCGGCGAAGGTCGTTTCCAGGACCGTGCTGCCGGTGAGCGCGCCGTGCAGCGCCACCGGCAGCGCCTCCACCTTCGCCGCGAACGGCAGTTGCGGCAGCGCGTCTACTCCGACCACGACGGGCAGGCTCACGCCGCCTTCGGTGACGACGCGGAGGTGGTGCAGACCGGGCGTCGCAGATTCGAGCGCGACCTCGAACACCGCGAGCTTGTCGGTGTTGCCGGGCTTGAGCGTCTGCTTCGCGGCGAACGGCAGCAGCAGCTTCGGCGCCTTGCCGAAGTCGTCGCCGGTGATGGTGACGGTGGTAGTGCCGCTGGTCTGGAGGCCGCGGACGGTGAGGTCGCGCACCGCCGGCTCGGCCGCCGTCAGGCGAAGTGCCAGTGCGAGAAGGGCGAGGCAGGAGAGAAGACGGATAATGAACATTGGTGCCTGAACCTCGGGCACACAGGGCTTCCGCCCTGTGCTACGGACGACGGCCCCTCGGGGGCGAATACCACAACCCCCTGATTCCTTTATATTCGCCCCCGAGGGGCCG
>JAYUBA010001352.1:0-3230 GCA_043741075.1 Frigoriglobus sp. | reverse complement strand
ATGTGGCCACCCCGTCGCTCACGCTCCGGGTTCGCCAGGAATACCCATGACTGAAGACCTGCTCCCCTACTACAACCGCGAGCTGTCGTACATCCGCCGGCACGCGGGGCGGTTCGCGGAGGCGCACCCGAAGGTCGCGGCCCGCCTCCGCCTCGGCCCCGACGGCAGCGAAGACCCGCACGTCGAGCGCCTGCTGCAAGGGTTCGCGTACCTCACGTCGCGCGTGCGGCACAAACTCGACGACGAGTTCCCCGAAATCACGCAGGCGCTGATCGGCACGCTGTACCCGCACTACCTCGCGCCGATCCCGTCGTGCGCGGTGGTGCGACTCGACCTCGACCCCGGTCAGAACGAACTCACCGCGGGCCTCACGGTGCCGCGCGCGCAGACGCTCGAGAGCGAACCGATCCAGGGCGAGCCGTGCCGGTTCCGCACCGCGTACCCGGTCACGCTGTACCCGGTCGATGTGCGGCTCGCGACGCTCGCGTCGGCCCCGTTCACCGCGCCCGCGACGCCCCGCGCGAACAGCGCGCTCGCGGTGCTGCGCGTCGGCCTCGGCACGCGCTCGCCCAACGTGCGCTTCGCGAACTTCGCCGGCATGAAGAAGCTCCGGTTCTTCCTGCGCGGTCAACCGCAGCACACGCAGCGCCTGTACGAATTGCTGCTGAACCACGCGGTCGAAGTGGCGTTCGCGAAGCGGCCCGACGACAAATCTGCGGTCGCGGTCGGCCCGGAGGCGATTCAGGCGGTCGGCTTCGCGCGCGACGAAGCGCTCTTGCCGTACCCGGCGCGGTCGTTCGTCGGGTACCGGCTGCTCACCGAATACTTCACCTTCCCGCAGAAGTTCCTGTTCGTCGATGTGGCCGTGCCGCCGGCCGCGCTCGCCCGCGCCGACGGCGTGCTCGAAATGTTCGTCTACCTGAACCGGCAGGCGACCGACCTCGAACCGAACGTCACCGCCGACACGCTCGAGCTAGGCTGCACGCCGATCGTCAATCTCTACGAGCAACCGGCCGAACCGATCCGGCTCACGCAGCAGCAGTTCGAGTACCGCGTGGTGCCGGACCACCGCCGGCCGCTCGCGCACGAAATCTATTCCATCGACCGCGTGACCGCGACCGCCGCCGACGGCCGCGAGGCGGAGTACGTGCCGTTCTTCGCGGTGAAGCACGGCGGGAGCAAGAGTGCCGGCCCGTACTGGCACGGCACGCGCCGCCCCGCCGCGGACGCGGCCGAACCGAAGACCGAGACGACGGCCGTGGACCGCGGAACCGAGGTGTACCTGTCGTTCGTGGACATCGGCTTCAACCCGGCCGCGCCGATCGACTGGACGGTGTCCGTGCGGGCGACGTGCATGAACCGCGACCTCCCGGCCCGGCTCCCGTTCGGCGGCGGGCAGCCGCGCCTGCAACTGACCGAGGGCAGCGGCCTCGTCACGCGCATCACCTGCCTCACGCCGCCGACGCCGACCGTCCGCACGCACCTGCGCGAAGAGGGCTTGTGGCGGCTGGTGTCGCACCTCACGCTCAACCACCTGTCGCTGACCGACGGCCCCGACGGCGCGGACGCGTTACGCGAAATCCTCGCGCTGTACGACTTCACCGAATCGGCGGTGACGCGCGCGCAGATCGAAGGCGTGCGTGCGGTGAGCGGGAAGCGTGTACTCGGCCGCGCGAACAGGGCGGTGTGTCGCGGGGTGGAGGTGGGCATCGAGTTCGACGAGGACCGCTACACGGGCAACGGCCTGTACCTGTTCGCGAGCGTGTTGGACCGCTTCTTCACGCTGTACGCGAGCGTGAACACCTTCACGCGCACGGTCGCGACCGTGGCGCGGCGCGAGGGCGTGTACAAGCGATTCCCGTCGCGGGCCGGCGATCAGATCGTGTTGTGAGGAGGGTGAAGTGATGGATGAAACGCTAGACATTGCACCGTTCCCGCTGCTGCGGTGGGACACGTATTCCTGGGCGGGAACGGTTACGCTCCCGTCGTGGGCGGGCTTCCAGGCCCGCGGCGGGGCGTACGGCTCGCGCAGTTCAAAAAAGCCATCCGACGGCACGGCGCGGCTGCATGTCGCGGTGGAAGACCACAAAGCCCAGACGCCGCCGACCGCGGCGCAAATCAGCGCGATGCAGCACCTGCTCGACAACGAAGCGGCGGTCGCGTCCGCGGTTTTACGGGCGATATTCGAGATGTATCCGGAGGAGAAGGCCAAGTACGAGGACGCGTACGACGAGGAGGACGGCGCGACACTGCCGAAGATCAGCGACCCGAGCGAACTTCGCACGCTGATGCGCCTCTCGACCGTTCACGTACTGTACGTGACCAAAGGGGACACTGCGTACATGGGGTTCGAGTTCAGGTGCGCCTGGGAAGCGGAACACGGTGCCGGGGTCATGACGCATCTCGGCCGCATCGTGGAAGTCGGGCCGGCGGACTGCTCGTTCGTGGAGTGGTATGCGAGACGCGACGCAGAGGGCCGTAACGGTTCGCCCGCATGACCACACCAACTCCCCACCCCCGATCTCCTCTGGCCGGGCTGTTCGCCGCGCCGGGGAAGTTCGACTTCTTCCAGGCCGTGCGGCTGCTCGAACGCCTCGCCGCGACCGACGGTCGGGCCAAGAACGGCACGGCGGCGTCCATTAACGACATGGCAAACGGCGGAAACGCACCGGATAAGGGGATGGTGCTTGACTGGGGTCGAGAGCAAGCAGATGATATTCGGAAAACCAACTCCGACCTTGCCCAGCAGCGGGCGTCTGGTCAAGGTCAGTGAATCCCGCAAGCTGATGTCGTCAACCGGAGAAACCGTATGGCCAAAGTCTACATGTATTTCCCGTTCAAGGGGTACCTGAGCGACAGCTACGCGGGAGGCATGGAGAGCTTCCTGCGATCCCAGGACGGCTCGTTCGAGTTCACCGTGGTCCCGCAGGCCAAATCCGGCATGTTGGGCAGCCGGGTTCTAGCCCGCATCGGCGACGACGACCTGATCCTCGCGGTCTCGCACGGCGACACCGACCACCCGGACGAGATGTACCTTTGCCCCCCGTCCGGCATCGAGACGATGTCCGCGAACGATCTGGTCGATCAGATGCTGTCAGAGGGTCTGCCCAAGACGCACCAGAGCATCTTGCTGATGAACTGCTGGGGCGGCGGCGATTCGAACATGGCGGCCGGCAAATCCCCCGACATGTCGGGCGTGGGTGCCATGGGTCTGACCGCGCCGTCGGACA
>JAYUBA010001351.1:0-3231 GCA_043741075.1 Frigoriglobus sp. | reverse complement strand
CACCGCATACTTCACCTTGACACACCCCGCCCCATTTCGCGAACATCGGCGCGGGGGACGGATTCTCGCCCGGTCCACGGACGGATGGGGAACGCATGTCGGATACACTCTCCGCGCTACTCGCGCGCGTCCAGAACCGCACCGCCACGGTGGGGATCATCGGCCTCGGCTACGTC
This sequence comes from Frigoriglobus sp., assembly GCA_043741075.1. Lineage (GTDB taxonomy): Bacteria > Planctomycetota > Planctomycetia > Gemmatales > Gemmataceae > Gemmata. Next base: position 3,055 of record JAYUBA010001351.1, on the reverse strand, counting down.
GGGCTGCCGCTCGCACGCGCCTTCGCGACCGCCGGCTTCCGCGTTCTCGGCTTCGACATCGACACCGCGAAGGTGGCGAAGCTGAACGCCGGGAAGTCGTTCATCAAGCAGATCCCCGATGAGACGGTTGCCGGGATGCGCGCCGCCGGGTTCGAGGCCACCGACAGCTTCACCCGGCTGAGCGAACCGGACGCGATCCTCATCTGTGTTCCCACCCCGCTCACCGAAGCGCGCGAACCGGACCTGACCTACGTCGTCAACTCCGCGAACGCGATCGCCGGCCGGTTGCGCCCCGGTCAACTCGTCGTCCTCGAAAGCACGACGTACCCCAGCACGACGCGCGGCGTGATGCTGCCGGTGCTGGAGCGCACGGGCCTCGTCGCGGGGAAGGACTTCTTTGTCGCGTTCAGCCCGGAGCGGGAAGACCCCGGCAACCCGACGCACTCCGTCACGCACATCCCGAAGGTGGTCGGCGGCCTCGACGACGCGAGCGGCGATGCCGCGTGCGCGCTGTATCAGGCGATCGTGCCGAAGGTGGTCCGCGTCTCGACGCCGGAGGTCGCGGAGGCGTGCAAGATTCTGGAGAACACCTACCGGGCGATCAACATCGCGCTGGTGAACGAGATGAAGGTGCTGTACGACCGCATGGGCATCGACGTGTGGGAGGTGATCGACGCCGCCAAGACCAAGCCGTTCGGGTTCCAGGCGTTCTACCCCGGCCCCGGTCTGGGCGGGCACTGCATCCCGCTCGACCCCTTCTACCTGAGCTGGATCGCGCGGCACTACGGCATGACGACGCGGTTCATCGAACTCGCGGGCGAGGTGAACACCGCGATGCCGGGGTACGTCATCACGAAGGTGTCGGACGCGCTCAACGACGCCGGCAAGGCGGTGAAGGGGAGCAAGGTGGCGTTGCTCGGCATGGCGTACAAGAAGGACATCGACGACCCGCGCGAGTCGCCGAGCTTCGAGCTGATGGACCTGCTGCTGAAGAAGGGCGCGGCCGTCAGCTACAACGACCCGCACATCCCCGACCTGCCGCGGATGCGGCACTGGCCGCACCTGGACCCGCTGACGAGCCAACCGCTCACGCCGGAGTACCTGGCGGCGCAGGACTGCGTGCTCATCGCCACCGACCACACCGCTTACGACTACGCGTTCATCGTGGAGCACAGCCGACTGGTGATCGACACCCGCAACGCGACCAAGCCGGTCACCGCCGGGCGCGAGAAGATCGTGCGGGCGTAATCGCCGCTGGCAACACAGGGCGGAAGCCCTGTGTATCATGAACGTCGATCCGAACTCCCCCATTGGGTCGTCCCATGTACCGTGCCTTCGGCCTGCTCCGGCCCGACTCCGACTTCACCATCGAGCAGGCCCAATCCCGCCTGACGGCGAAGTTCCCCGACTTCAGCGTGACGCGAGACGGGAACCAGGTCGTCGTCAGCAAGGGCGAGTGGTGGATCGCGCTGGCCCTCGTATCGGGACCGGAAATCCGGATGGAAATCGAAGGGCTGGTCGGGCACCTCGCGGGCATCGAACCGGCCGAGGCTCTGATCCTCGCGGAGTCCGACCGGCGCGTCGAGGTGTGGACCGACGTGACCGACCCGTTCATGGAGCACTTCAACGACTACTTGTTCGCCGTCGAGGTGCTGAAGAGCTTCAACGGGCTGCTCGCCGTGGACCCGAAGGAGCCGGGGGTGCTGTAGCCCTCCGACCTCTCGCCGGCCCGCCGCGTCTGGTATCATCCCGTCATGTCCACCGAAGCCGCCCTGCTGCGGGCCATCCGCGACATGCCCGACGAGGACACCCCGCGCCTCGTGTACGCGGACTACCTCGACGAGGACGGCTACTCCCCGCGCCGAGTTCATCCGCGTGCAGATCGAACGCTCGCAACTGCCCGAACGCGACCCGCGCCGCGTGCCGCTCGAAGACCGCGCGCACGACCTGCTCGCGGAACACGAGCGCGCGTGGCTGGGTGTCGCGCCCGACGACGTGGACGGGCTGACGGAGTGGGAGTTCGACCGCGGGTTCGTCCACGAGGTTGCGGCGAGTCCGGTGTTCATGCGCACCGCCGGCACGGACCTGTGCGCCGCCCACCCGGTGCGCCGCTGGCGGGTGCAGTCCGGTGAGGGCGACACGGTCGCGGACCTGCGCGACGCCGGGCAGCGCGGGTGGTTCGGGCGACTGGAAGCCCTCGACCTCTCCGGCTGCTACGCCGACCTCGGCGAACTCGGCGGCTTCCTCGCGCGCTCGCACTTCGACCGCCTGCGCGAACTCGACCTGACCGACCGCGGGCCGCTCGAGCCGCTGCCAGAACTCCTCGAATTCGCCCCGTTCCGCGACCGGCTGAAGGTTCTCCGCTGCGGTGACGAAGGCGCCGGCGTGGGCGGGCGACTGGACGCGCAAGAACTCGTCCGCGCGCTCGGCAACAGGTGCCGGCTGGAAGAACTCGCCGTCACCTGGGCGGTGATGACGGCCGACGACTTGCGCGATCTGCTCGCGGCCGACGTGTGTTCGCAACTCGCATCCCTCCACCTCCACGGGAACCACATCGCGCCGGACGGGTGGGCCGCGTTCCGCGCCGCCCGATGCCGGCTCATCGAACTGGACCTGTCCCACTCACCGCTCGGCGGGATTTCGCTCGACCGGGTGCTCGACTGCGCGTCCCTCTCTGACCTGCGGCGGCTTCACGTGAGCGGGTGCGGGAGCGCGATGGCGAACGTCCGCGCGCTGGCCGGGTCGCGGTTCTGGGCGCAGGCGGACGAACTGCGGATGCGCGACGGGTCGGTGCCGGACGCGTCGCTCGACCCGCTGTTCGCGACGGCCGGGCCGCCCGCCCTGCGCGTGCTGGACGTGGCCGGGAACTGGGTGCGAGACGCCGGAGTGGCGCGACTGTGCAACGCCCCGTGGGCCGGGGCGCTCGAATACCTCGACCTGTCGCAGAACGACCTCTCGGACGACGCGCTACGAACCATCGCCGCAAGCGGGCGGTTCAAGAACCTGCGCACCTTGCACCTGAACTTCAACAGTGTCTACCGTCAGGAAGGTGCGG
>JAYUBA010001350.1:0-3232 GCA_043741075.1 Frigoriglobus sp. | reverse complement strand
ACGCGGAGTAGTCCGCCGGGCCGAACCAGAACAGATCGACGCCGGGTACGTCGCACATCGCGGCGACGTTCTGCCCGCCCGTCACCGTCTCGATGATCGGCACCACGAAGACGTGATCGTTCGCGTCGGCCGCGTGTTCGGCGAGTGCCTGCCCCCACGCGGTCGCGCGCTCCGCGCCGATCCCGCGCGCGCCCTCAGTGGGGTAGCGCGCGAACCGCACCGCTTGCGCGAGTTGCTCCGCGCTCTCCACCCACGGAATCACCACGCCGTCCGCGCCGATGTCGAGGGCGCGTTTGATGGCCCCCCCGTTCAGCTCCGCGAGCCGCACGAGCGCGACGGTTTCGCTCCGCACCGTCGCGCGGACGTGTTCGGCGATTTCTTTCCAGTCGAGGTGACCGTGTTCCGCGTCGATGACGACCCAGTCCATACCGAGCGCGACGGCCATCTCGGTGACGGCGGGCGAGTCGAGCGTGACCCACAGCCCGAACGCGGGCCGGTCGGCCGCGAGCGTGCGTCGAAGTGCCTGGCAGGCCGCGGTCTTCATGGGGGAGAATGTAGCCGCGGCACGCACCGTAGGACAGGCTTCCAGCCTGTCCCGACCGAGACAGGTGTTCAGCCTGTCCTACCCCGCTTTCCGCAACCCGGCGGGCGAGTCGGGTGCGTTGTCGGCGACGTGCTTGAGCAACTTCTCCCACGCGTCGTCGCTGAACGGCGTGTCGCGGGCGATGCGCTGGAGGTCGGCGAGCAGTTCCCCCGCGGACTGGTACGGCTGGGCCGCCGCGACCGTGTCCGCCATCGGCGGTTCCGCGTCCGCTTCCAGGCGGCGGATCACCGCCCACAGCGCTTCGGGGAACGCCTTCGTCTTCGCCACCCGCTTCTTGCCGGCCAACTGCGACCAGCCGAACGCTACCTGCCCGAACGCCCGCAGGTCGGCCGCGAACGACACTTCTATGGATGAAGTCGGGGCGCGGGACGCGAGCCACGGCGGTTCGCCGAACCCGGTCACCTTCAACAATCCGTCGGCCGTCAGCACGAACGTGTCCGACGTGAGGCGGCCGTGAACCAGCCCGACGCGATGGGCGGCGTCGAGCGCGCCGGCGGCCATCGTCGCGAGCCGCACCCAGCAGCCGGGGTGCGCCGCGAACGCCGGCCAGTCGGCGCTGAACAGGCCCGTCAGCCACTCCTGAAGCACCGCCGGTCGGCCGTTGATCTCCAGCACTTCGGTCACGCCCGCGAGGTTCGGGTGCGCCGCGTCGCGGGCGGCGGAGAACCGCTGCCGGAACTCGTCCGGGTGGACCGCGTCGAGCATCTCCGATTCGCCGAGGTGCCGGAGCAGGTAGAAGCCGCCGGATTTCTCGCCGGTGCGCTTCGGGTCGTGAACGCGGTAGATCGCCTCCTTCGGCGTGACGCGGAGCCGGTCGATGACGCGGAGCCGGCCGAGGACGAGCGCGTCGAGGTTGCCCGCTTCGATGAGCGCGAGTTGGTAGAGCGTGATGGCCCCGCTGGCGAGCAGCACTTGCCGGAGCGTCCGCCGCTGGCGTGTGGCTTCCGCCCAAAGGGCGGCGAGCGTGTCGGCATCGACCAGCGCGAGCGAGCGGAGCAGTTCGCCGAGTTGCCGGTCGCCCGGCTCAAGCTCCTCAAGAAGCGCGATCGAGCCGCGTCCGGAAGGGAGCGGGGGCGGCTCGTGAAGCTTGATGTCCGTCGGGTCGTCGGACTTCGCGTTCGTGCGCGCGAGTTCGCGGAGCTTCTTGCGGTACCACTCGCGCATGTCGGACAGGTGCCGCTCCATCTCCGTGCGCCGCGCGGTCAGTTCCTCGCGCTCGCGGCGGAGGCGGTCGGTTTCCTCCACGAGTTGACGGGTCGCGTCGGCGGCGGCGCCGGCCGCTTCGGTCGCGGCGACGGTCTTCGCGTCGAGCCGGTTCTCGCTGCTGGCGAGCAGCCGGCGCATGTCGCCCACGGTGCCCTGCCACTCGATCAACTGCTGCCGGAACGCGGTGACCGCGAGCCGGTGTTCGTCCTTCGCGCGGTCGAGCGCCTCGTGCTGCTCGCGCAACCGCTCGGCGTCCTGGCGGACCTGCGTGCGTGCCGCTTCGAGGTCCGTGCGGCTGGTGCGGGCGAAGTCGTTCAGCTCGTTCAGGTGCCCGCGGAGCATGTCGCGCGCGGCAACGAGCCGGTCGAGCGCGAGCTTCGCCTGATCGTCCAGTTCCGGGGCTTGGGCGCGAAGCGTGTCGAAGTCGGCCGCGACTTGACTGCGGAACGCGTCCAACTCCGCGCGTTCCGTCTCACAAGTGGTGCGTGCCGCCGCGAGCGCTTTGCGCTCCGCGGCAACGGCGGCACCCACGTCCTTCAGCCGGCCCACCTGCCGGGCGAGCGCCTGCTCCTTGTCGGCGTATTCGGCGGACTGGCGCGCGACGGTCGCGGCCTGGCTCTCCAGTTCCAGCCGGCGCGCGGCGAGTTGGTCCTCGACCGTTTGGCGCGAAGCCTCCACCGTGGCGCGCGCATCACTGATGCCGGCGCGGTCGGCGGCGAGTTGGCGCGCCATCTCGTCGAGCGCCTTCGCGCGGTTGCCCAGGTCTTCGGCGCGGCGGCGGAGTTGTTCTTGAAGCGCCTGCCGCGCCTCTTCCGATTGCGAGAGCGCCGCCTCGCGCTGGCGCACCGCGACGCGGTCCGCTTCGAGCCGGTTTTGCAGGTCGAGTGCCTGCGTCATCCGGCCCTTGAGCATCCCGGCCTGCTCGGCGAACTCGGCCGTGCGCGCGTCCAGTTCCGACTCGCGCCCCCCGAGCCGCGCCGCTTCCGCCGCGACCTCTTCCTTCTGAACGCGAATCTCGTGCAGTCCGGCGGCGAGCAGCGAATCGCGTTCGTCGAGCCGCTGCCGCTCCTGGGCCGCGTCCGCCTGTACCGCGTTCAGGGTGGCGCGGACCTCTTCGGCTTCCTGAATGCGCTTCCGAAGCTCGGCCTGCGACTCGTCCTCGCGGACGCGGGCGGCGGCCAGTTGCCACGCCTCGCGCTCCATGTCCTGCCGGCTGCGGTCCAGCTTCGCGCGGAACACTGCGACCACCGCTTGCTGGCTCTCGATCTGCGCCGCGCGCTCGGCCAGGATCGCCGACTGCGCGTCGAGTTCCGCCTTCTGCCGGTCGAACTGCTCGGCCTCGGCGCGGAGGCGCTCCTGCTCGGCCGCGACCAGCCGCACCGTCTCTTCCCACTCGGCCGCGTCGCGCTTCAGTTGCTCCAG
>JAYUBA010001349.1:0-3236 GCA_043741075.1 Frigoriglobus sp. | reverse complement strand
CGCCGGCCCCAGAGCCACGATTTCCTGCTCCGTCATCGGTTGTCCTCCCCGATGAACAGCTTACGAAACGGCGAGGAACCCGCGCTGTACTGTTAGGGCCGGTTTTGGTCAATGCGTAGCAAAGCCGACGAACCGTGGTGATGCCGAATCATCAGGAACAGTCACCATCCGTCTTCTTTGATCGCCCTTCTCGGTGGTCCGGTCGGCGGTCGGGTTGTTCGGGGGCGGACCCCCACCGGGGGGTGACAGTTGGCCATCTTGGCCATCTTGGCCGCCTGGGGCGAAAAGCGCTTGGAAATCGAGGGTTTCCCAAGGCGGCCACGTGGCCGCCTTGGGCATCTTGGTTGGCCACCTTGGGCCGCAAGGCGTGTCATTCTGACAACCGCTGACGTTCCACGTGGAACGGTGCGGCCCCAGACGGTCTCACACCGTCACTTTCGGGCGCTCGCGGAGGCCCACCCAGCGCCCCCAGCGGTCCGACAGGCCGATCCGGGCCAGGTACGCGGCGTCCGGTTCGGCGCCCTCGTCCGCCCGCACGATGGCGTCGGCCGCGTGGACCGCGGTGAGCGGGGTGAAGGCCGTGCCGGGGCACCCGCCGGGGTTGTGGTGCCATGCCACCGCTTCCACCAGTGCGTCCGGCAGCCCCCACAGGCCCAGCAGGTACGCCCCGACCTCCGCGTGCGACGTGCCGATCACCCGCTGCTCGGCCTCCGCCACGGACACGCCCTCCGTTCGGATGATCCCCAATACCTCCTTGTACGGACCGGACAGTTGGCTCGCGAGCATCAGCCGGCCGATGTCGTGCAGCAGCCCGGACAGCGCGGACGCGCGCACCACGCGGTCGTCGGCCCGCTCCTCGGTGGCGATCGCGCTCGCCAGTTCCGCCACCGCCCGGCTGTGCTCCCACAGCGCCTCGATCGAGAACGGCCGCAGCGCGCTCGGGTTGTACCGCGAGAACAGGTCGGCCGCCAGCACCAGCGTGCGGGTCAGGTCCGCGCCCAGCACCTTCACCGCCTGGTTCGGCGTCGTCGCCTGCTTGCGCAGCCCGACGAGCGCGGAGTTCGCCATCTGGAGCAGCTTCGCCGCGATCCCCAAATCCTGTGCGACCAGGTCGCCCACCGCCGCGAGCGAGTAGTCGGGCGTCATCAGCTCGTCGGCGATGCGGGTGTACAGCGTGGACAGCGCCGGCACGCTGGCGAGCCGGCCGACGACCGACGCGAGCGCCGAGTTGCCGAGGAGCGCGCGGAGCGAGTGCGACCGCTGGATCGCCCCGACCAGTTCGGCCGGGTCGTACGGCTTGGGGATGACGCGGTGCGCCAGCGCGACGAGCCGGACCAGGTCGCCGGGCTGGTGCGCGTCGGCGAGCACGATCCGCGCCGTCGGCGGGTGCCGGCGCCGCACCTCGAGGAGCAGTTCGGCGCACCCGACGCCGACCAATTGCGCGTCCGCGACGAGCGCGTCGGGGGCCGGCCCGTCGAGGCGGCGCAGCGCGTCCGCGCCGCCGCGCGCGACGGTCACGTCCCACTCCCGCTGGAGCGGCGCGAGCGCCTGCCGGAACACCCGCCGGGTGTCCGCGTCGTCGGTCACGAAGAGTACGCGTCCGCTCATGTCGTCCGATCTCCGGCGCCCACCGGTTCCGCCCCACGAAGGCCGTCGTCCGCCGCCCCGGCTCGAACCGCGCCCGGCACCGGCCGCGACTGCCGCAGCGCCCGCTCGACCGTCTTGATCAGTTCCAAAGGGGTGAACGGCTTCGGCAGGAACATGGCCCCCGGCAGCCCCTCGAGCCGGCGCAGGTCGGGGACGTAGCCGGACACGAACACGACCCCCACGTCCGGCCGGAGCACGCGGACGCGGGTCGCCAGGTCGCGCCCGTCGATGCCCGGCATCACCAGGTCCGTCACCAGCAGGTCCACCTTCCGGTCGGGCGTGAGCAGCCGGAGTGCGGCCTCGCCCCCGCCCGCCTCGGTCACCGCGTACCCCTGCCCCTGTAACGTGAACCGCACCAAACGCCGCACCCGCTCGTCGTCCTCGACCAGCAGAACCGACCGGCTGTCGCCGGCCGCCTGGGCGAACAGCTTGACGGGCGAGATGATCGACGACGACTTGGCCGCCGCGTCGCACCACGGGAACCGGACGGTGAACGTCGAGCCGGCACCGGGCGCGGACTCGACCTCGATCGCCCCGCCCGCCTGCTCGACGATGCCGTACACCGTCGCCAGCCCCAGCCCGGTGCCCTTGCCCACGTCCTTGGTGGTGAAGAACGGCTCGAACAGGTGCCGCTTCACCTCGTCCGTCATTCCCACCCCGGTGTCCGTGATCGTGAGCCGGCCGAGGCGCCCCGGGCCGGTCACCTCCGCGGTGCCGATGGTCAGCGCGCCGCCGTCGGGCATGGCGTCCTTGGCGTTCACCGCGAGGTTCATCAGCACCTGTTCGAGCTGCCCGCGGTCGATGCGGACGCGGACCGGGTGGGGCGCGAGCTGGGTGCGGACCGCGATCCGCTCGCCGATCAGCCGGCGGAGCATACTGGCGAGGCCGGACACGACCTCGCTCAGGTCCAGCACCACCGGGCGCGTCGGCTGCTTGCGGCTGAACGTCAGCAGTTGCCGCGTGAGTGCGGCGGCCCGGTCGGCCGCGTCGCGGATGTCGTCGAGCAGCTGCGGGAACTCGGGGTCGCCGGGCGGGAGGTGTTGAATCAGGTGGACGTTGCCGGAGATGATGGTGAGCAGGTTGTTGAAGTCGTGGGCGATGCCGCCGGCCAGCCGGCCGATCGCTTCCATCTTTTGCGCCTGCCGGAACTGCGCCTCCAGCCGCTTCCGCTCGGTCACGTCCTGGTACACGCCGAGCACCCCGACCACGCGCCCGGTGCCGTCGCGGAGCGGCACACGACTCGTGAGGAACGCGGCCTTGGTCCCGTCCGGGAGGGTGCGCGTCTCCTCCGCGTTGAGCAGCGGCTCGCCGCCGTCGATCACCTGCCGGTCGCCCTCGCGGCCGGCCTCGGCCTCCTCCGGGGCGGGTGCCAGGTCGTCGTCCGTGCGCCCGACCACCTCGCCGGCGACGCCCAGCCCGTAGTCCCGGGCCACCCGGTCGTTGCACCCGAGGTAGATGGACGCGCGGTCCTTCCAGAACACGCCGCACGGGATGTGCGTGAGCACGTTGCGGAGCCGCTCCTCGCTCTCGCGCAGGGCCGCCTCCGCCCGCCGCCGGTCGGCCGCGTCGGTGCCCACCACCAGCCGCGC
>JAYUBA010001348.1:0-3236 GCA_043741075.1 Frigoriglobus sp. | reverse complement strand
TTGATCGGGGATTCGCCGTCGTAGTTCTCCGCGACGAACAGGCACGCCCGCGCCAGGTCGCGCGAGTACACGAACTCGCGCCGTGGGGAGCCGGTGCCCCACACCACGAGTTCCGCATCGCCGCGCGTCTTGGCGTCGTGCGCGCGGCGGATGAGTGCCGGAATGACGTGCCCGCTGTCGGGGCCGAAGTCGTCGTGCGGGCCGAACGCGTTCGCGGGGAACCCGGTGACGAACTTGCACCCGTACTCGCGGCGGTACGCGTCGCACAGCTTCCACCCGGCGAACTTGGCGGTCGCGTAGGCCTCGCTCGTCGGTTCCACCGCGCCGGTGCCGAGCGCGTCCACCCGCATCGGCTGCGGGGCGTGCCTCGGGTACGCGCACGAACTCGCGAGGTACAGCAGTTTCGCCGTGCCATGCCGGTGCGCCGCGTGAAGGACGTTGGCCGTTGTCAGCAGGTTGTCGCGCATCAACTCGACCGGCGCGGCGCGGTTCAGGCCGATGCCGCCAGACATCCCCGCACACAGGAACACGCATTCGGGGCGCGCCGCGGCGAAGAACGCGTCGGTCTCGGCGGCGTCCGCCAGGTCCGGTTCGGCCGCACCCGCCCCGACGATGTTGGTAAACGCTTCGGCGCGCAGAAGTTCGATCAGCGCACGGCCGGGGAGCGTCGTTCCGCCGGCCACGAAGACGTGTGTGGCGCGGTTCATGACGCCTCTGCGATACGAGGCCCCGGGCGCACCAGTTCCCGGAACACCCGCCGCCGGTTCCCGCGCGCGCGGTCGGCGGCTTCGTAGTCGGTGCCCGGCTCGTAGAAAATGATTTGGCTGCCGCCCGTCTCGAACTCGAACGGCACGTGGATGCACCCGCTCAGAGCCTGAATCACGTCGGCCTGACACTCCGGCGGCACGAATAGCAGCAGGAACCCGCCGCCGCCGGCGCCGGTGAGCTTCCCGCCGACCGCCCCGGCTTCCAGTGCCGTCGCGTACAGCGCGTCCACTTCGGGGTTCGACACCTCGGCGCTCAGGCTCCGCTTCGCGAGCCACGCCTCGTGCAGCAACTCGCCGAACGCGATCAGGTTCACCCCGCCGGTCAGGATTTCGATGGCCTCGTCCACCATCTCCTTCATGATCCGCAGTTGCCGCCGCTTGGACTCGATCCCCGGCACGTAGCTCTGCGCCACGTCGGCCGCGGTCCGGACGATGCCGGTGTACACGAGCATCAGGTTCGACTTCAGCTCCGCGACCCGCCCCGCCGGCAGCACCAGCGGCGACACCTCGATCTCGCCGTCCGTCTGGAACCGGATGTGCCGCAGCCCGCCGTGCGCCGCGACCGTCTGGTCCTGCGAGCCGACCGTCTCGCCAAGCACGTTCTGTTCGAGGTTGATCGCCTCTTTGGCGAGCTGGTGCTTGGTCGGCATCTCGCCCTTGAGGGCGTGGAGCGCGTGCAACAGGCCGACGGTGAACGCGGAACTCGACCCCATGCCGCTGCGCGCCGGGAGGTCGCCGTCGTGGTGAATCTCGACGCCGCGGTCGATCTTCATGAACCGGAGCGCCTCGCGCACGACCGGGTGGCTGACCTCGTCGGCCGACGTGCAGGTTTCGATCTGGCGGTACACGACGCGGATGCGGTGCTCGAAGAACGGCGGCAGGTGCCGACACGTGAGGTAGCAGTACTTGTCGATGCCGGCGGCGAGGACGGCCCCGCCGTGCTGGCGGTACCACGCCGGGTAGTCGGTCCCCCCGCCGAAGAAGGAGACGCGGTACGGGGTGCGCGAGATGATCATTCCGTTGATCCGTGTGCTGCGACCGCGGGTCCGTCCGCGGTTTCGGGTGCCGTCCCGTGCGACGCCGCGAATGTTCACACACGCCCTACCGTCGTGTCAACCCCAGCGCGCGGCCGTCGCGAATCCGGTTTTGCGCTTCCCAAGTCGGGCGGTTCGGGCCACAGTTGAGGCGCGAACCTCTCCCTTCGAGTTCCGGAGCATCGACATGTACACGAGATCGCTACTGGTCGCGCTGTTCGCCACGATGGCCGGGCCGGCCGGAAGCTCCGCCGCCGACGAGCCGACCGCGCGGGTCGTCAAATCCCACGGCTACTCGGAAGCCGTCGAACTCAAACTCGGGAAGACGCGGGCCGTACTCTGCCCGCAGGCCGGGGGCCGCGTGCTGGAGTTCTCAGTCGATGGCACCGACGCGATGTACTTCGACGCGGACGAGAAGAACTGGCAGCCGGGCAAACCGGGGCCGATCACCGCGGGCCGGTTCGACTTCGGCCCGGAACTCACCGTGACCCCGCACCCGAAGGCGTGGGCCGGCGAGTGGACGGCCGAGATCACCAAGACCAACGCCGCGAAGTTGACCAGTCCGCGCGAGGACGGCGGGATTCAACTGGTGCGCGAGTTCCGCCTGATCCCGCACGATACGTTCGTGGGCCTGTCGTGCAAGCAGACGATGACCAACGTCGGAAAGGAGACGCGCGAGGTGTGCCATTGGGGCCGGTCGTTTTCGCCGGGCGGCGGCATCTGCGTGGTTCCGCTGGGCGACCGGCCGAGCCGGTTCCCGAGCAAGTACGCGATGTACGAGGACGGCGCGATCATCAACGTGAAGGCGACCGACGACCGCATCCGCGAGCGGGACGGGTGCCTCGAAATCCTCTCCCCGCCGCGGAAGCCGAAGCTGGGGTTCGACACCTACGCCGGGTGGCTCGCCTACGCGCTGCCCAACGACACGCTGTTCGTGAAGCGGTTCCCGGCGTACCCGGATCGCGTGTACAACGAGGCCGCCGGGCTGACGCTCTCGGTGTGGTACCCGACCGGGCCGCGGATCGAACTCGAACCGATCGGCCCGCGCGAGCGGCTGAAGCCGGGCGAGTCGGCGTCGTTCACCGAGGACTGGTGGCTGCTGTCGCACCCGTTTCCCAATCCCTGGAGGGGGCAGAAACTCGACCTGAAGGCTCTGAGCGCGCAGGTCGCGAAGCAGACGACCGAAACGAAGTAGCTCCCGGCCCGGCGCCCGCCTGCCACCCGGACTCCTATCTCTTGGGTGACTTTTTCTCCGTCGCGGCTTGCGGTTCGGCCGGCCGCGGCTTCATCTCGTACTCGTACTCGCCGAACTCGGCCGCGAGCGCCCCCTTCTCGGTGAGCGCGTACGTCGCCTCGAACGGCGCGTCCGCGGACCCGGTCACGCGGGCCAGTAGCCCCTCATTGACCAGGGCGTTCAGGAACGTGCCGTCCTTGG
>JAYUBA010001347.1:0-3236 GCA_043741075.1 Frigoriglobus sp. | reverse complement strand
TTACGAAGTTCGAGGGCTGAAAAACGGTCATTTTCACGAGGCTCGAACTTCGGAAATCCTTGTTTTCTAGACGTTTTCATAGTGCGCCCGCCCTGGGTGTAGGTGGGTCACGAGTAGTACGCCACGGATACAAACGCCGACGGCACGTTCGCGACATGCAGGCAGAGCGCAAGGGCTAAAACACAATCATCGTTGTCGCGATCGCGCCAGGCGGAAAAGCTCTCGTTCCGCGTCTGCTGGTCCACCGTCACCCGGAAATTCTCCAACTCCGCGACCAGCACGGGCGTGAGTTCCAACCCCTCGGCGAACCGCAGCCGCCCGCTCACGAGAGGCGCCTGGATGGCGCCGACCAGGTGCTTCTTGGCGACCGTGTTCCCCGTCACCGCCGACCCGCAGGTGATGGAGTACGGGCGCAGGGTGGCGCTGATGCCGGCTGCGCGGAACATGTCTACCACCGGCCGCCCGACCCCCGTCTCGTCGATCACCAGCGGCGTCCCCGCCAGCGGTGCCGCGGAGAACATCCCCTTCACCTCCGCGACGATGTCCGGGTAAGGCGTCCGCAGGGGCCACCGTTGCAAGTGCCGCACGTCGAACGTGTACTGCGTCGCGCCCGGCTTGTGCGGGTTCGGCACCGTCTTCCGCTCGACCACCACAAGGGCGGACGGGTCTTGTTGCTGGCCCAAATCCAGCCCGGTGAAGAACGCGGGCTTCGCCAGGGCCGGGGGCGGGTCCGGCACATCGGGAAAGAGGTCGCGGTTCCGGCTGTACCCGCCGCGCAGCCCCTGCCACAACACCCGCTCATAGCCGCTCATGCTACGCCGCTCCGAACAGGGGCTTCACGGCCTCCGCGATCACACCCACCGGCACCGCGGCGACCGGTGCCGGGCCGAATAGCGGCAGCACGTCGGGACTGACCGCCCGGCGGATGTCGTCCGCGCTGAACACGGCCGCGATGTCGTCTTGGAATTCGCAGAGGTACTCCATTCCGTACCACCGCTCGCCCAACGTCCGCTTCTCCTCGGCCAGGAACTCGGCCGTCAGCCGCGGGTTCTGGTCGGCACTCACCCGCACCCGCTCCCACCCCTCGGCCGACTGCCACGCGTCGTAGAACCACCCCGACCGACTGAACGCGGTGGACAGACACACCAGCTTCCCCCCTGTCGTGCCGAGCATCGGCCGCACCGCGGCCACCAGCGAATCCGGGATGCGGGCGGCCTCGTCGAGGATGACCATCCCGGCCGTGTAGCAGCGGATGCCCGACTCGCTGGCGGGGAGCGCGATCACCCGCGACCCGTTGGTGAACCGCACCTGGAGCACGCTCTCGCCTCGCACTCCGACCGCCCCGCCCAACCGGTTGACCGCGTCCCGCACCCGCCGCACCAGTTCGGCACTCTGCCGCTGGGACGGGCACACGACCAGGACCGTGGTGCCGGGCGTGAACAGGCACTCCCTCAGCGCCAGGAACCCGGCCGTGGTGCTTTTCCCAGCTTGCCGACACGTCAACATGAGCACACGCCGGGCGCCCGACCGCAAGAGCCGGCGCTGCCACTCATCCGGTGGCAGGCCCGCGTCCGTCATCAGGAGCGCCGGGTCCGCCCGGTAGCGCGCCAGCAGCGCCGCCGGGCCGGGGATCCGCGTCTGGAGCGTGTCCATCCGGCGGGACTGGCGGCGCAACTCCTTGCGGATTTCGGCCAGCAGTTTCAAGGCGCTTCTCCAGTTCGATCAGCCGGGCACCCTGGGCCGCGGCGAGGCGGGCCAGTTCCTTCACGTCGCTGGGGGCCACGAACAGCCCCTGCAACTTGGCGAGTGAGTCGGCGACCGCGAGCGCGGTTCGGTAGTCGGCCCCGTTGACGGCGCGGGCGAACAGACTCTCGCGCTGGGCGATGTGGCGGGCGACGAGGCGCCGGCGGTTGGTGTCCCGCCGTTCGACGAGTAACTCATCCGCGCGGCGGAGGTAGTTGCGGAGTTGGCGGTCGTTGACCCCCCCACCCCATTTCGGCAGCATATTGCACGATGTTGTGGAACTGCGCCCCGTCCAAACGGATGCGCAGAACCTCCTCGATGCGCTTCGCCACCTCGGCGGCGTCAGACTTCGGTTTCTTCTCGCCCATCGGCCCTCACCAAGTCGTCGATCCAGGCGGCGTGGAAGTCGTGGAGCGGGCGGTCGCGGATGACCGCGAGTTGCTCGCGGTTGCGGTTGGCCCGCAGGTTTGCCGAACCCTCGAACACCAGCCCGTCCCCTTCGCCCAGGTCGAACGTGACAACTTTGCAGTGGTTCCGCGCCGCGCCCACCGTCACGTTGGGGAACGCGGTCAGGTCCGCGACGGCCGACGCGTGCCCGTCCTTGTTGTTGGCGACGAAGAACACCGACACGAGCAGGGTGAGCGCCAGACCGGGGCGGGCCTCCAGGAGCGAGCACAACTCCGCGGCGTTGCGCTTCGAGTAACACAACGTCGCGATCCGCAAGTGCGTCAAGCGGGGGAGTAGCTTCGCGGTCGCGCCGATGACTTGGCACAAGTCGAACGTGCCCAGCATGAGCGCGTGGACCGTCTCGCCCGGTGCCGGCAGTTCGGGCAGCAGTTCGGCGGCCAGCGTCGCCGCCCGCAGGTAACGGCGGTCGGCCTTCGTGGTCAGACGCGGCGGCGCCCCGGCTGGCGCGTCGAGGTGCTGCTTGGCGCTCCCGAACGCGGGCCGCGGGATCGAGCCGAACGAGAGCGGGGCGGGTCGTTCGGTCATGGGTTAATCCGGGATAGTGCCGGTCCCCGTGAAACTGCCCTTGCCGCCACCGGAACCGCCGCCCGAACCCTTTGAACCGCCACCCTTGCGGGACATCTTCCCCTTGCCGCCTTTGCTCTTGCCCATCGTCCCGCGGCGGATGGCGGAAAGGGCGATGGCGCCCGCTGTCGCGGCGGAGAACTTCACTTTGCCGGCCATGTGTGGGCCTCACGGTGCGGGGGAATCCCCATATCCACCCACACTACCGGCCGCCGGGGGAACCTGCGTAGCGAAGGCTCCAATGCCCTTCCGGCGGGGCCGAAATGCCTCTATCCCGGTCGCTCTCGGCGCCCGCCTCCGGCAAGGTGAGGGCGGAGGTTGACGTTGCGGGGAATGGCCGCATGAGGAGCGGCCTGATTGGGTCGGCCACTTGCAACCGGCGGCGAAGTGGTCATGCGGGGGAAGGTGGGCGGCACGCACGTCCTGAACTGCGGCCCCGTGGCGGTCACCGGGTGGCGATC
>JAYUBA010001346.1:0-10457 GCA_043741075.1 Frigoriglobus sp. | reverse complement strand
GGCGCTTCGCCGCGGGTGAGGGGGGTCTTCGAGACACCACCGCTCACGCTTCGGCACTCAGGTTCAACTTCCGCCCGACGGCGGCGGCGTAGAGGCCGAGCGTCTTCCACGTCGGGTTGGTCACCTGCCCGGTTTCGAGGCGGCACAGCGTTTCGGTCGCGAGGCCGGTCTTCTCGGCGACCTGCGCGAGCGTCAGCCCGGCGCCTTCGCGTGCCTTCTTCAACTCCGCAATGCACGCGCGGAGCTCGAAATAGAACAGCACGCCGTTTTCCCTGTCCACGTCCAAGAGTTCGACCGGCGGGCCGAGCAGACCCGCGGCGAGATCAGCGTTGGCTTTCGCCTTGATCTTCTCGTACGCGGCCCGCTGTTCTGGCGTCAGGTCTTTGGGCGAAATCCGGTGCGATGCGACGGTTGGTATGGTTGACATAATTGGTTCCTCGGCTCGTTCGTGAGGTCAGCTAGGCGGGACTTCGTAGGCCGTGACCGGCACGACAATTAGCGGATCGTCGTTCACAACCTCCCAAATCACAATGATGTACTTGCCCGTGCCGGTCCAACCGAACTTGCAGGGCCGACCGGTGCTTCGGCTTCGGTCGATCGGAATGGAATTGTCCATCAAGACCTCATCTACCTCGTCCGGCGTCAGGCCGTTCACGGCGATGTGATCGACGTTCCCGCCCGGTTCGTCGTCCCAGATGACGGTCGCGTCCATTCGCCGCACTCCATCGTTCTTCACTTCACGGTAACCGAATCGATTTTAACGTCAATCGCGGTTTCGCTACAACATCCCGCGCAGGAACAATCAAACAGGAGCCTTCCATGCGCCGCCTCTCCCTGCTTGCTCTGCTCGTCGCCGCGCCCGCGTTCGGCGCGGACGCGAAGCCCGTCGCCCTCTTCGACGGGAAGACGCTCGCCGGCTGGGAGGGCGACGAGAAGACCTGGAAGGTCGAAGACGGGGCCATCACCGGCGGGTCGCTCGACACCGTCGTGCCTCGAAACGAGTTCCTCTGCACCACCAAGACCTACGAGAACTTCGAGCTGAAGGTCACGTTCAAACTCACCGGCGACAAGGCGAAGGCCAACGCGGGCGTGCAGTTCCGCACCAAGCGCATCCCGAAACACCACGAGGTCAGCGGCTATCAGGCCGACGCGGGGCAAGATTACTGGGGCGCCCTCTACGACGAATCCCGCCGCAACAAGGTGCTGGCGAAGCCCGCGAAAGAGGTCGTCGAAAAGCTGGTGAAGCACGACGACTGGAACGAGTACGTCATCCGGTGCGAGGGGCCGCGCATCCGGCTGTGGCTCAACGGCACGCTCACCGTCGATTACACCGAGGAGGACGAGACGGTCGAGACGAGCGGCATCATCGGGCTTCAGATCCACGGCGGCGCGAAGGCGAAGGCGCAGTACAAGAACATCACCGTCGAGGAGTTGCCGGCGAAGAAGTGAGGGAGAAGGCACGCGAAGTTGAACCGCGCCGTCGGTCGGGATACAATCACCCGGTCGGGTCGCCGCGAGCGGTCCGGTCGCGAGTCGCCACGCCGCCGGCCCGCCCGCCGCGCGGCTTCGCCAACGGAGAGGTCTTCCGTGCAGGTCAAAGTCTCCGCCCGACACGGGCACCTCAGCGAGGACACCCAGAAACAACTCACGGAGAAGGCGGAGAAGCTTCTCCACTACTTCAACCGGCTCATCATGATCGAGGTGACGGTCGATCTCCACAAGGAGCACGCCGGCAAGATGAAGGTCGAGATCATCGCGACCGCCGAGCACAAGCACGAGTTCGTCGGCCGCGACGAGGACGCCGACGTGCTGCACGCGTTCAACCTGGCCGCCGCCCACGTGAAGCAGCAGATCACGCACCACAAGGATAAGATTCAGGACCACCGCCGCGACCCGGCCCACGGGGACGGTGCCTGACGCCGCGCGCTCGTGAAGGGGCGACGAGGTCGCCGGACGTACCCGCCCGAAGTCCGCGCCCAGGACGGCCCGCGGCGACCACACCCCGCAACCCCCGAACCGGCACCGGCCGCCGCGGGCGCGCGGGGGACCAGGGGAGAGGCCCGCATGCGCCTGTGTAACTTCATCGTTCGGGACGCCGTCATCCCGTCGCTGGCCGTCGCCGCGCCGCAGGCCGACGCCCGCGACCTGGCCGCGGTCGGCCGCGTGAAGGAGGCCGTCGTCCGCGAGATGGTCGGCGCGCTCCACGCGGCCGGGCACTTCCGCGCCACCGACGTGGACGAGATCGTCAAGGCGGTGCTGCGCCGCGAGCAACTCGGCACCACCGGCATCGGCCGGCACATCGCGATCCCGCACTCCCGGCACCCGGCCGTCGATCGCCTCATCGGCACGATGGCCCTGTCCCGCGACGGGCTGCCGTTCGACAGCCTGGACGGCGAACCGGTGTACGTGTTCGTGCTACTCGTGTCCCCGCAGGACCGCCCCGGCGACCATCTGCGGGCGCTCGAGGCGGTCGTCCGCACCATGCGCAACGACGAGTTCGTGCGCCAGCTCCGGGGCTGCGAGACGCGCGAGGACATCTGGGCGCTACTGGAGAACGCCGCGCCGGGGTGGTGACGGCGCGAGTAACCTAACCCCCCAGCCCCCTTCCCTAAGAAGGAAGGGGGAGCCTGAATTAGCCCCTCTCCCCGTGGGGGAGGGGTTGGGGGAGGGGTCTTCCGACAGAGGCTGAACGGGGTGAGGTATGACGGGCAGGGCGGGCGGAAACGGGCCGGGGCCACGGGACGCGATCCCGCCCGGTTCGCGCGCGCCCGCGCCGCCGCCCGACCCGACGCCGGCACCGGGGGGCGGCCCGCTCCGCCGCGTCGTGCGAATTGTGAACCCGTACGGCCTGCACCAGCGGGTCGCCGACCGGTTCTCGCGGACCGCGAACCTGTACGCCTGCACCGTCACCGTCTGGAACGGCGCGGCGCGGGCCGACGGGAAGAGCCTCTGGGACCTGATCCTCCTCGTCGCCCTCCCCGGCGCGGACGTGGTTCTGGAAGTGGACGGGTCGGACGCCCCGGACGCGGTGGACCCGCTGACCGCCATCCTCGCCTCACCGAGCGGCGAGGACTACACGCTCTGACGTTCCGAACCCCCACGACCGGCCCCCGCCCGGACCGGTCGCGGCGATCTCCCATATACGGGCCACCGGACGCTCCGGCGAATGGAATACAGGTACGGCATTGGAGTCTCCCCCGGCATCGCCATCGGCCCGGCCCTCGTGCTGGACACCGAGGGCGTGCGCATCCCGCACCGCACCGTGCCCCCGGCGCAGGTCGGGACCGAGATCGCGCGCCTGCGCCGCGCGCTGGACGAAACGGCCGCCGACGCCCGCGACACCCGCGAGCGCATGACCACCAAACTCGGCCCGGCACTGGGCAACATCTACGCGGCCCAGCAGTCGATGATCGAGGACCGCGTGGTCCGCACCCAAATCGAAGCCCGCATCCAGGCGCAGAACTACTCCGCCGAGTACGCCGTCAGCCGGGTCATCCGCGAGTTCGTCAAGCGGCTGGAAGAGGCCGGCGCGCGGTTCGGCGACCAGGGGGCGGTCGAGGCCCGGCGCCGCGCCACCGAGTTCATCGACCTGGAGCGCCAGGTGCTCGCCGCGCTGCTCGGCCACCCCACCGACCCGTTCGGCAACCTGACCGAACCGGTCGTCGTACTCGCCACCGACCTGATGCCGTCGGACACGGCCGCGTTCACGCCCCGCACGGTCCGCGCGTTCGCCACCGAGAGCGGCGGTCCCACCAGCCACACCGCGATCCTCGCCGGCGCGCTGGAAATCCCCGCCGTCGTCGGCATCAACCGGTTCCTGACCGACGTGTCC
Organism: Frigoriglobus sp.; assembly: GCA_043741075.1. Lineage (GTDB taxonomy): Bacteria > Planctomycetota > Planctomycetia > Gemmatales > Gemmataceae > Gemmata. The sequence goes on along the minus strand of JAYUBA010001346.1, from coordinate 6,625 downwards.
GGCGGCGACACCGTCATCATCGACGGCGACGAGGGTCTGTTGATCCTCGACCCGGACGAGGAGACGATCGCCCGGTACGAGGCCAAGCGGGCCGAACTGCTCGCCCGCCCGGACCGGTACGAGCACCTCCGCGACAAGCCCTCCGTCACCGACGACGGGGTGCCCATCCGGCTGCTCGGCAACATCGAGCTGGCGCAGGAGGCGTTCCACTGCCTCGACCGCGGGGCCGAGGGCGTCGGCCTGTACCGCACCGAGTTCCTGTACCTGAACAAGACCACGCACCCGACCGAGGAGGAGCACTACGCCGCGTACACTAGTGTGCTCCAAGCGCTCGGCCCGACCCGCCCGGTCGTGATCCGCACCCTCGACCTCGGCGCGGACAAGTTTTCGAGCGTGTCCGGGGCCGTCAGCGGCGAGAAGAACCCGTTCTTGGGGCTGCGCAGCGTCCGCCTGTGCCTGAACAACCGCGACCTGTTCAAGACGCAACTGAGGGCCATTCTGCGGGCCGCGGTCCACGGCGACCTGCGCGTCATGTTCCCCATGATTAGCACCGTGGACGAGTTGCGCCAGTGCATCACGCTCCTGGAGGACGTGAAGGAAGATCTGGAGTACGCGGGAATCCCCTTCAAACGGGACGTGCGAGTCGGTACAATGATCGAAGTGCCGTCCGCCGCGCTGATGGCCGACGTGCTGGCGAAAGAGGTCGATTTCTTCTCCATCGGGACGAACGACCTGATCCAGTACACCCTTGCGGCGGACCGGAACAACGAGCACGTGGCGCACCTGTACAGCCCGGCGGACCCGGCCGTTCTGCGGCTCATCCGGATGGTGGTGCGGGCGGGCCAGAAGGAACAGATCGACGTGAACGTGTGCGGGGAGATGAGCGGGGAACCGCTCTACATCCCGCTCCTGGTGGGGTTGGGGCTGCGACAACTGAGCGCCACGCCGCGCAAGATCCCCGAGATCAAGCGGGTGATCCGCGAACTCACGATCGCCGAGGCGGAGCGGCTCGCCGAGTACGCCCTGACGTTGGAAACCGCCCGACAGGTCGGCAGTTACTTACGAGACCAGTTACGCCGTTACATCCTCCCCTCGGAGGCGGTCGATTGAGAACGGGCACACCGGGCCAACCGCGGGGCACTCAAACCGCCGTGGCCGTGCCGTTCCATCGAACCCGCTCGAGCAGCCGCCGGAGGGGACTTAGAGGGGCATCCGTTCAGTGGTCAGTGGTCAGTGGTCAGTGGTCAGTCGGGAAAGGAAGCCGCGAGAACGTTCTCGCGGACTTCTTCTGACTGATTACTGAGTACTGAACACTGAACACTGAGTCAGTGCCGCGATTCGATGATTGGTGACAAGTTCCGTTTCCGGTTCAGCAAGTCGGGCACGCTCCGGCTGGTGAGCCACCACGACCTGATGCGGTGCGCCGAGCGGATGCTCCGTCGGGCCGCCGTCCCGTTCAAGTCCACCGCCGGGTTCCACCCCACCCCCCGACTCGTCTTCGCCCTCTCCCTGCCGCTCGGCGTCGTCGGGTGCGACGAGGTCGTCGAACTCGAACTCACCGAACCGCGCGACGGGAACGAACTGCTCGCCACGCTCAACGCGCAGGCGCCGACCGGTATGGTCTTCACCCGTGTCGCCCCGGTGCCGATGAAGGCGACCGCGCAGGCGCGCCGCGTCGTGTACGAAGTGCCGCTGCCGCCGGACCGCGTGCCCCAGGTCGAAGCCGCCGTGACGGCGTTCCTGGCCGAACCGAAGGTGTGGGTCCAGCGCCTGCGGCCGAGCGCGAAGCGCCTCAACATCCGGCCGTATGTAAGGGGTCTTTCGGTCGAGAAGAAACCTCTCCCCCCAGCCCCCTCCCCTGAGAAGGGAGGGGGAGCCGGACTGCCGGCCGTTCTTAGCCCCTCTCCCCTTGGGGGAGGGGTTGGGGAGGGGTCTGCAGAACTAACCCCTCCCCCGGAAGAGTGCGTCCCCCCGACGCGATTCGTCGTTCGCGGGCAGCGTGTTACCGACGAAAAGGTGCGACTCGCGAGAGAGTTGCGGCAGGAGATGACGCCCGCGGAATGCGCCTTGTGGGAGCAGGTGCGCGCGAACCGGCTCGGACACCACTTCCGCCGCCAGCAGGTCATCGACGGTTATATCGCCGACTTCTACTGCCACACTGCGGCGCTGGTGATCGAAGTGGACGGCCCCGTTCACGGCGACCAAATCGAGTACGACCAGCGGCGAACAGCCGCGTTCGCGGAACGCGGCATCCGCGTCATGCGTTTTCGCAACGAAGAAGTACTGACAAACGCCGGGGGGGTCGCGGCCGGGATCGCGGCTGCGTGCGGAGAGCGTACACAACCTCTCCCCCCAACCCCCTCCCCTAAGAAGGGAGGGGGAGCCAGAGAGGAAGATGGAACCGCGAACGCGCAGCGTTCGCGTCTAAGCCCCTCCCTTCTTAGGGGAGGGGTTGGGGAGGGGTTCTTCCTCACCCTCGACCTCTGGGTGACGCAGACGGGCACCGCCCGCGCCGAGGAACTGCTCGCCCTCCTCGGCCTCCCCGACCTCATCGACGGCGGCGCGGTCCTTTCGCGCACGGCCGTCGAACTCCGCGACGAGACGACCGAGATCACCGCGACCGACCCGGCGGACGTTCCGCCCGACGGACCCGCGGACGCCGTGCCCCTCACGGGGCCGGAAGTGGCCGCGCTCACCGCGCGGCTGAGCGACGACGAGAACCAACAACCCGCCGAAGCCGGCTGGGGCGCGTCCCCGAACGGCCCGGTGGTGGAATGACCGTACACCAACCCCGAACACGAGACACGAAGAGCGCCATGAAGAAAGAAATGCTGATTAACGTCCTCCAACCGGAGGAGTGCCGCATCGCCATCGTCGAGGACGGCGTGCTGGAAGAGTTGTACGTCGAGCGGGCCAGCCAGGAGAGCTACGTCGGGAACATCTACAAGGGCCGCATCGTCAACATCGAGCCGAGCATCCAGGCCGCGTTCGTGGACTTCGGCATCGGCCGCAACGGGTTCCTGCACATCTCCGACGTGGACCCGGCGTACTACAAGCACCTGATGTCGAAGGACGACCTCGCCGCGTACGAGGCGGACCTGGACCGCGAGTACGGCCGCACCCCGGCCGGCGGCGGTGCCGCACGCGGACCCGGCGGCGGGGGCGACCGCGCGCCGCGCGCGATGACCTCGTTCCTGGAGCCGCAGAAGCCGAAGCCGCCGCCCCGCGCCGCGGACTTCATCCAAGACGACGGGTTCGCCGCCGGGCTGGCCGAAGGCGAGACGGACGAGGTCGAGGCGTTCGAGGAAATCGAGATCGAGGCCGAGGCCGAAGTGCCTTCGGCGCGCCCCGCGGACGAAGACGACGGGTTCTCCACCGGGCTGGCGGCAGCCGTCGCGCCGCCGCCGCTTCCCAAGCCCAAGCCGGTGCCGGAAGTCAAGAAGGCGGAGCCGCGGAAGCCGGTCGCTCCGCCGGTCGAGGACGACGAGTTCGGCGCCGGGATCGTGGACGACGTGCCGGATGCCGAGATTCCCATCGCCGAAGCGGTCGAACCGGAGGCGAGCGAGGTCGGCGAACCGGTCGCGGCGGTCGAGGCCGCGGAAGGCGATTCGGAGGCGAAGGCGAAGAAGCCGCGGACCCGCCGGGCGAAGCCGAAGGCCGACGAACCCGCCGCGGACGCCGCCGACGCGCCCGCCGCCGACGCGGAGGAGCCGAAGGCCAAGCCCCGCACCCGCCGCAAGAAGGCCGACGACGAGGGCACGGACGACAAGCCGAAGGTCATGGGCGGGGCCGAGCGCCGCACGTCCGCGGGCGACGACGACGAGGGCGAAATCCGGCCGTTCTTCGACGACGGCGGCTCCGCCGACTTCGACCCGGACGCGCCCAACGACCGGTTCGCGGGCCAAGCGCCGCCCCCGCCCAAAGGCGAGAGCGAAGAGGTGGAACCGCTCGAACGGTTCAGCGGCGACCCGGAACCGGCCGAAGCCGCCGAGGAAGAGGCCCGCGAGATCGCCCACGACGCCGAGGGACCGGCGGAGGTGACCGGCCGCGGGTTCAACGACGACTTCGATTCCGGCCCGCCGCGTCGCGACAACGACCGGGACCGCGGGCGCGGCGGGCGCAGCGGCGGCGGTGACCGCGGGCGCGGCGGACCGCCCCGCGGCGGCGATCGCGGCGGACCGCCGCGGGGGCGCAGCGGCCCGGACCGCGGCCCGGATCGCGGCCCGCCGCGTGGCGGGCCGGGCGGCTTCAAGGGCGGACCCGGCGGGCCGAAGGGCGGGCGCGACCGCGGGGTGCCCAAGCCCCCGATTCAGGAGGTCTTCAAGCGCGGCCAGGAAGTCATCGTCCAGGTCATCAAGGAGGCGGTGGGCACGAAGGGGCCGACGCTCAGCACGTACGTGAGCATCGCCGGCCGCTACCTGGTGCTGATGCCGAGCCTGAACCGCGTCGGCGTGTCGCGCAAGATCGAGGACCACGACGCCCGGCGCCGGCTCCGCGACATCATGAACACCCTCAGCCCGCCCAAGGGCGTCGGGTTCATCGTCCGCACCGCGGCCGTGGACCGCGACGCGAAGGAGCTCCAGAACGACCTCGCGTACCTGCTGCGCCTGTGGCAGGTGGTGGTGAAGCGGCTCAAGCGGGTCCAGGGGCCGGTGGAGATCTACCGCGAGTCGGACATGATTACGCGGACCATCCGCGACATCTTCACCTCGGACATCGACACCATCTGGGTGGACGAGCCGACGGCGTTCAACCACGCGAGCGAGTTCCTCCAGATCGTGATGCCGAAGTTCGCGAACCGCATCAAGCACTTCGAGCACACGGAACCGCTGTTCCACAAGTACGGCATCGAGGACGAGATCGTGAAGATCCACTCGAAGCGGATCGAGATGCCGCTCGGCGGGTCGCTGGTGATCGAGCAGACCGAGGCGCTGGTCGCCATCGACGTGAACAGCGGCAACTTCCGCGCGGACAACAACGCGGAGGAGACGGCGTTCCAGATGAACATGCACGCCGCGAAGGAGATCGCGCGGCAACTGCGGCTCCGCGACCTCGGCGGGGTGATCGTGAACGACTTCATCGACATGCGGGGCGAGAGCCACCGGCGCAAGGTGGAGGACGCGTTCCGCGACGCGCTCCTACGCGACCGGGCGCGGACGAAGATCCTGCGCATCTCGCAGTTCGGGCTGATCGAGATGACGCGGCAGCGGATCCGGCCGAGCCTGAAGCGGAGCCTCTTCTCCGACTGCTCGCACTGCCGCGGGAACGGGTTCGTGAAGACGAGCGAGAGCCTGTCGATCGAGGTGATGCGGCTGTTGCAACTGGCCGCGCACCGCGCGCCGGCGGTGCAACTGGTGCAGGTGGCCGTTCACCCGGACGCGGCGGGCTACCTGCTGAACAAGCGGCGGAAGGACATCGCCGCGCTGGAGGAGCGGGGCAAGCTGGAGGTGCAGATCACCGGGCAGGCCGGGCTGTCGCCGGACGTGCTGAACGTGCGGTGCTTCGACCACAACGGGAACGAGGTGCGGCTGTTGCCGCCGGCCCCGTTGCCGAAGATGGTGGCCGGGCGCGTCCCGCCGCGCGACGACCGCGGGCGCGGCGGCCCGCCGCGCGGTCGGGACGACCGCGGCGGGAACCGCGGCTACCCGCGCCCGCTGGATTGAGTTGTTGTTGTCGGGTGGGACGAGGCTCGGTGCCGTCCCACCCAGAGCGACTCAGAGATTGAATTTGGGTTGAGGGTGGCCGGGGCAGAGGCTTTGCGATGCCCCGGTTTTCAAGCGTTCGGGTGTCGCACCGGGGCGACGGGAGGGTTTGGGAACCCGCGGGGGGTTCCCAATCCGAAGAGGAGGACTCTGCCCCGGCCACCCCGATTCACACGCCGATCGCCCTAGCTCTTCTGGAGATCGGCTTGCAAATGACTTCCAGAAGAGTTACCAACACCGTCCTGTCGATGCCGTTCGCCGGCAATCTGTAGCTCCGCTCATACCGAATCGCGTTGATTGGTTTCTGTAGCCGGTCTCTGTGAGGCCGGTGCTCCGGGGTCACAGACCCCGGCTACAGAAAGAGATCAACCCGATTCCGTATCAGAGGGTCGCGATATGCGGTTCGCACTCGGCCTCATCGTGATGTCGGTGGCAGGTTCCACTTTGCCCGCCGATCCGCCCGCCCCTTTAAAGTTTTTGGAGGCGCTCGAGGCGCTACAGGCGCGCGCACGGGGGGAAATCGCGTTCGGTGAAGGCGACCTGGACAAAGCCCTTGAAGAGTTCAACCAAGCCGTTCGGCTCGACCCCACTTCAGCAGCGGTGTTCAACAACCGGGCGATCTGCTGGCGCCTGAAGGGCCAGTTGGCTAAGGCCCGGAAGGATCACGATGAGGCCGTTCGACTCGGCCCGAACACACCACGGATCTACGCGAGTCGAGCGGCTACTTGGTTAGCAGCCGGCGAGTGGGACAAGGCCATCAAGGACTACGACGAGGTACTTCGTCTGTCTCCGGACGATACCGATACCTACCTGCGACCTACCTGCGGCGTACTTGTTTAGCGCCCCGGTAGCAGCACGGGTCGCGGAAGTAGCCGGTTGCCGAACCAGCGCAACGTCCGGCTGACGTGATCCACCACAGAGAG
>JAYUBA010001345.1:0-3255 GCA_043741075.1 Frigoriglobus sp. | reverse complement strand
GCGTCATTGGACGACGTATTCCTCGAACAACACGGCGCGGATGCGGCTGTTCCCGTCCGGGTACAGCACCTCTTCCATCCGCTCCAACAGTTCCCGCTGCGTCCGGGTCACCCCGACCGACCCGCTCACGTCCTTGAGCGACTTGCCGGCCAGGTGCGCGATCATCGCGCTCTTCACCGCGGCCTTCTTCTTGGTCAGCAGGTCGGTGACCTCTTTCTCCGCCTCCGCGTCCGCCAGCACGGCCACCTTCACACGAAGATACCGTTGGAGGCGGTCTTCGGACAAGTTCACTACCACGTCGCCGAACGGAACGATCGCGGTCTTCGCCTCTTTCTTGTCCTTGGTCTTGTCCGCGTTCGGCTTGGCGAAGAGGGCCGGGACGTTGACCAGCATCGGGAACGCGGCCCCGGCCCCGGCGAACACGACGCACACGACGGCCAGAACGAGCTTACGGCCCTTCTTACGCGGCGGGCCTTCCGCGGGCGAACCGGCGGCGGGCGAAGTGGACATGGCGGACTCCGGTGTGTGAGGACTCGCTGGCGCCCGCAAAGCGGGCGTATCCCGCAAAGCCTACTTCACACTCCCGTCCGGTGCCGCCGGCGCGGGCGCGGCGCACCCCGGTTGTGCGTCCGCGGCGGCCCCGACTCCCGCCGCAGTGCGCGAATTCAGCCGGGGCGAAATAACGCCCGGCACCGGGCGGCCGAACAGGGCGAGAACTGCCTCGTGGCACACCCACCGCTGGAACAGCGCGGGCGAATCGAACGCGATCTCCCCGGCGAACCCGTCGTCGCTGGCGATCACGTGGTTCCGCGCCACGAACGACGGCCGCGGGTGGACCCGCTGGCGGTAGTAGACGCGGCACCGCTCCGCGACCGCGCCGTCGGTCGTGTCCCACAGCCCGTCCACGGACCCGACGATCTTCGCCTCTTGTGGCCCGACCGCCTGAATGATCAGGCCGATCCGGGGCCGCGGGTACGGCGAGTACTGCGTCACGATACCGTGGATCACCACGTCGGCCTTCGTTTGCCGCGCGAGGTCGAGCATCGCGGCCTCGTCGAACCGGCCGTTCCGGTGGATCGTCGCGGCCAGTACCGCCCGGTCGTCGGGCGCGGCGGCGGCGACCTCGAACCGGCCCATCCGCTGGAGTTCGGAGGTGAACGCGGCCCGCGCCTCGTCCCCGGCCCGCGTGTACTGGGACTCGTTCAGGAACGGGAGCACCAGAACCCGGTCCAGGCGCTCCCACTCCCACCCGTCGAGGTGGTACTGGCTGAACGTCGGCGGTTCGGGCCGGTTCTTCGCCAGCCGGCTCCCGTCGAACAGGGAGCACCCGGCCGCCGCCGCGAGGGCGACGACCGCGGCGCACGCGGCGCGGGGCCTCATGGCTTCTTCTCCGGCGGCACGAGTTTGTTCAGCGCCTTGAGCACCTCGCGTAGGAACTCGACATCCTCTTCTTCCAACTGTTTAATCTTCCCCTGGAGCGCGAGCACTTGCGCCTGAAGGGCCGCGCGGGTCTTCGCCGCATCGGCGGTGACGATGTCGATTTCGCGCACGGCCTCGGCGAGGGCCTGCTCGCGCCCGACCCCCAGGGCTTCGAGTTCCCTGATGCGGGCGAGCAGGTCGCGGTTCTGGGCGAGTACGGTTTCCAGGTGCTTGGCGAGTTCGACCACGCGGTCGGCGGGGATCTCGGTCGGGCCGAGGTTCAGGCGCCCGCCGGTCACGGTGGGGGAGTTGCGCTGGTGCGAATCGAAGCCGCCGGGTGCCGGCGGGAGGGGCGACGGCTGGGGCGTGTAGCCGGGCACGGGTGCCGGCGGGGTCATCTGCGGGGGCTGTCCACCGGGCGGGAGGGGCACGCCGGCCGCCCACACCGGCGGCACGGGGAGCGGGCGCGGCGGCGGGAGCGCGGCCCCGTCGGGCGTTTGGCGGACGGCACCGCCGGCCGCGACCACCGTTCCACCGGGAATGCCGGGCGGGGCGTATCCGCCGGCGGACGCGTCGTTCGGGGCAATATTCGCGTTGCCCGGATCGGGCGGAATCGGCGGAACGACGGGTGCGGTGCGGAACCCGCGTAGCGTCCCGCACCCGGTCGCGAGTGCGACGACGAGCAGGCACAGGACCGACCGGGTTAGCGTCCACACGTCCACCGCCCCCTCCTTGGGACCGTCGCCCGCGGTTCCGTCCGCGTCAGTACTCGCAGCGGATGCAGATCCGCTCGCCGCAGGTGCAGACCACCTGAATCGTCTGGATCGCGTCGCCTTCGCGGACCACCTGAATCTTCGGCTCGTTGGCGTCCGCCGGTCGGGCCGGACCGATCCGCACCGCCTCGCCGGACAGGCGCACGCGGGCACCCGGCACGACCAAGCTCCCGGCCACCGGCCGTCCGTCGTCCATGCCGACTCCCCCGGTGCCGTCGCGTCCCACACAGTTCGCCGACCTATACCGTCTTCGCCAAACGTGTCAACACGCGGTGCCGAGCGCCCGGTTCTGGGCGCGGAGCTGTTCGCCCAGATCGAACGTCGCCTTGCTCAGCAGCCGCGACACGCGCGACACGGACAGCTTCATCACCGCGGCGATTTCCTTCAGCCGCAGGTCTTCGCGGTAGTACAGCGTGACGGCCGTGCGCTCCTTGTGGGGCAGCGCCTCGATCGCGGCGGCCAGTTGCTGCTCGGCCTCCCGCCGCTCGATCCCCGCGCACGGCGCCTCACACGCGACCGCCGGCTCGAACCCGCCCGGCTCGGCCGCCTGCTCCCACGACATCGTTTTCGCGAACCGCTCGGCCGCGAGCGTGTCGGCCACTTCGTCCTCGGTCAGCCCGGTGGCCGCGACCAGCGCCTCGACCGTGACCGGGTGCGGGAGCGTCCGGTACGCCTTGCGGACCTGCGACACGCGGCTGAGCACGTGCTGCGGGAGCGGGCTGTTGCGCCGCAGTTCGTCCACGATCGCGCCGCGGATGCGCAGGTACGCGAACGTTTTGAACTGCGCGCTGCGGGTCGGGTCGTACTTGGACGCGGCCTCGACCAAGCCGAGCACCCCGGCCGACTCCAGGTTCTCCGCGTCCACGCTCGCCGGCAGGTCGCCGAGGAGCCGGCCGATCACGTGCTTGACCAGCGGCAGGTGGCCCACGATCAGGTCGTCGCGGCGCTGCTGCTCGGCGGTGCGCTGGTACGCTCGAATGGTTCCGCTCGTGCTACTCATGGTGCGAACTCGGGCGCGTCAAAGGGGTGAATCGTTCTTGGCGAGCGGGGGGCGTGGGCCTCC
>JAYUBA010001344.1:0-3256 GCA_043741075.1 Frigoriglobus sp. | reverse complement strand
GATGCCCCGGTGCGACACCCGAAGGCTTGAAAACCGGGGCATCGCAAAGCCTCTGCCCCGGCCACCCTCAACCCAGCTTCAATCTCTGCGTTGCCCTGTCGCCGCACCGCGGGCACCGGACGCGGCTACCGGGCTTCGCGCCGGGCACGCGGGAGCGCGCAGTTGCACGCCGGGCCGGGCAGTTCCTGGGGCGACATACCGGCACCTGTGGGAAGGCGGATACGGGGACGGAACCGAGATGCGATTCTACCGCGGCGGCCCCGCGGTACAGACGTGCGTTACAGATCCGCGGTTCAGTCCTCGTCGGCCGCGCGGGTGGCGGAATCGCCGTGCTGCACCTGGAACGCCAACTGCTCCAACTGGATCGCGAGATCGACCGTGACGAGGCGCACCCGGCGCGGCAGTTTCAGCACCACCGGCGCGAAGTTCAGAATGCCACGGACGCCGGCCGCGACCAGCGCGTCCGCGACCGCGTGGGCCGCGTCGGCGGGTACGGTCAGCACGCCGAGTTCGGCCCGGTGCGCCGCCGCCCGCGCGGCCAACTCCGCGACCGGCTCCACGGTCAGCCCCTCGACCTCGTGCCCGACCTTCGCCGGGTCGGTGTCGAACAGGGCGACGATCTCGAACCCCTGCGCCCGGAAGCCCTGGTACTTCAGCAGCGCGCGGCCCAGGTTGCCCACGCCGACGAGGACCGCCCGCCACGCGCGGTCGATGCCCAGCGCGGTGCGGATGGCGGTCGCCAGTTCGCGCGCATCGTACCCGACGCCGCGCTGGCCCAGGTGACCGAGCGCGGCGAGGTCGCGGCGCACCTGCGCGTCGCTGACGCCGACCGCCTCCGCGATCCGGCTGCTGGACACCTTCTCCGCGGCCCCCGGCCAAACGGCCACGCACCGCAGGTACAGGCTGAGCCGTTGCGCCGCCGCCCGCGAGAGTCGGTGGCCCCGTTCGGTCGGCTGGTCGTCCAAGTGCAACCTCCTGCTGGCGCGGCGTGTGCCGGACCCTACTCCGGCATTTTACCCTTCGCCGGCCGCGGTTTCGCCTCCCCGTTTTCACTTCTTCGGGCGATTGTAGGTCGCGGTCGAGCGTGGCTTTGCGACGAGGCCCGACGGCGCTGTTCTCGGAGGAAGAGGAAGAGCCGCAGATGACACAGACGGACGCAGATCAGACAAAAGAAAGTGTTGTCTTCAACCCGGTCTTCTGTCTTGATCGGCGTCCGTCTGTGTCATCTGCGGCTCTTCCTCTTCCTCCGAGAACAGCGCCGTCGGGCCTCGCGTGCAAAGCCACGCTCGACCGCGACCTGCGCGGCGCGTTACCCGATCCGGGAACCGTTTTCACTTCTTCGCGCCGGTCCACGAGACGGGGATCGTCACCTCGCCGCCCGGTTCCGTGAGCCGCACCCGCACCGTGCAACTCCCCGCCCGCGCCGCGACCGCCTCCGGCACGATGATCCGCACCGTCGCCACCGGCCCGCTCCCGGTCGAACACTTCACCTGCACGCCCGGCAGGTCGCAGTCCGCGCCGGCCACGCTCACCGCCTTGCCGTCCGGCGCGCGGAGCAGCACCAGCGCCGACCCTTCCGTTTGCCCGGCGGCGAGCCGCAGGGTCACCGCGTCCGGGGTCGCGGTCACGCCCGCGGCGGCCCGCTTCAGGACGCGCACCGGCACCCGCAACTCCGGGCACTCCGCGTCGTCGGTGTACAACACCACCGTTTCGTCGCGGTGGCCCGCCGGGGCGCCCGCGGCCAGCTTGACCGTCACCGACTGCGCGCGCGGCTGACCCGCGGCCGGCGCGACTTCGACCGTCAGGTGCGGGGAGGACGAAGCCGCCTTCAGCACGGTGAGCGGCTTCGCCCGCTTGTCGGAAACGGTGAGCACCTGACTCGCCTCGCCGGTGCTGGAGAACGCCACCTGCGGCGGGGTCACCGAGATGTCGCGCGAGAGCGTCGCGGTGATCTGGAGCAACAACTCGCCGGTCTGAAGCGGTGCGCCGGGCGATTCGACCTTGTACGCTACCACGACCTGCCAGCGGTTCGGGCCGTCCGGCTGCGTGAGCGTGTTCACTTCCACGGTCAGTTCCGTTTTCCCGCCGGGTTGAAGCGCGGCGGCGGCGAGCGATTGCCGAAGGCACCCGCACCCGGACTCGATCTTTGTTATGGTGACGGTCCCGGTCCCGGCGTGCGCGAGGTCGAAAGTGTGGACCAGCGGCGGCCCGGCCTTCACGTCGCCCTTCGCGGCCAGCGGCGCGGGCGCGTGGAACGCGGCCGGCTGGCCGGCGACCAGCGCCGCGAGCAGAATGAGTGTGTTCATGACCGCGCGGGATAGCGATTCCGTGCCGGCGTGCAAAGGGCAAAGTGACGGCATGACGAGCGGCGACGGGCGGAGCGGCGTTCGGCTGCGGGTGGCGGCGTGCCCGGCGGTGTTCGCGCGCCTGCCGGCGGCGGACGAGGTGTTCGCGTGGGTCGTCGATCTGGCCCGCCCGCCGGTCGAACCGGCCGACCTGTTCGACCGGCTCACCGCCGACGAACAGGCGCGGGCGGTGCGGTACAAGATCGCGAAGGCGCGCGAGCAGTTCGTCATCGGCCGCGGGCTGCTCCGCGGGCTGCTCGCCGGCCACCTCGGCGTCGCGCCGGTCGCGGTGCCGCTGTGCTACCTGCCGTCGGGCAAACCGGTGCTCGCGGGGTGCGATTCGCCACTGCACTTCAACGTGACGCACACCGACGGCGTTCTGGTGCTGGCCGCGGGCCGGCGGCGCGTGGGCGTGGACGTGGAGCGCCTCCGCCCGATGGCGGACGCGGACGGCCTCGTGGGGCGGTACTTCTCGCCGGCAGAGGGGGTGGCGTTCCGCGCGCTGCCGGAGCGGCACCGGCAGGCGGCGTTCTTCCGCGGGTGGACGTGCAAGGAAGCGGTCATCAAGGCGGCCGGCGCGACAGTGAGTTGTCTGGCCGATTTCGACGTGGAACTGCACCCGGAGTGCCCGCCGCGGGTGACCGCGGTCCGCGACCCGCAACTCGCCGGCCCCGGTTGGGCGCTGGCCGAGTGGGTCACGCCGGACGGCGCGGCCGTCGCGCTCGCGGTGGAAGGGGAGGGGGAGGTGCGGGTGGAGAACGGCGAACCCGGAGCGTAACGGGGTGGGATTTGCTCTTGCCCTCTCCCCTTGCGGGAGAGGGTGGCGGCGCTACGCCGCCGGGTGAGGGGGCGCTGAGCTACAGGAAGAATGCGAAGCGATCTTGATGCGCTGAAGCTCTTCCCCTCACCCG
>JAYUBA010001343.1:0-3257 GCA_043741075.1 Frigoriglobus sp. | reverse complement strand
TTCCTCAGCCCAGGGCAACGCCCTGGGGGCGACATCAACCCAGCGCCCACGGCTTGCGGTACTCCTTCGGCAGCATCGCGGACGCGTCCTTGTCGCCGACGATCTCCTCCGTCTTCGGGTTCTTCGCGGTGGTCGCGAGCCGGTCCCGGTCCACGTCGCACACCGCGACCACGTTCTTCTTGATCGCGTCCAGGTTGCCCTTGTCCTGCGGCCCCAGCCCGACGCACGCGACGCGAACCGTCTCGCTCGGCTTGTCTTCGGCCAGCAGCGCCGCGCGGTACGTGGCCGCCGGGAGCGCGAGGAAGGTGTCGCCGGCCGCGGAGTGGAGGAACGAACGGCGCGTGACGCGGGACATGGCGGCTCTCGGTAAGGGAGCTGGGATGGGGAACCGTATAGCCGACGTACCTCCGCGAGCGAAGCGGGTGTCGTGATGCGCCTCGCTCTTTCTTGCCCTCTCCCCTTGCGGGAGAGGGTGGCGGCGCCTCGCCGCCGGGTGAGGGGGCGCGGAGCTACGCGGACTACGCGAAGCACTCTTCTCGCGTGTCGCTTGACCCCTCACCCGGCTCGAAGACTCGCCACCCTCTCCCGCAAGGGAGAGGGCAAGACCGCGCCGATTGCGGTTCGCGTTGCACGCGCCGGGCGGGCCGCTATAGTCGCGGCCCCTCACCCTCATCGGAGCCGACAGTTGATGCGACCACGGCTCACCGCGCGGCGGGCGTCCGGCCTGCTTCTGGCAATGCTCGTCGGGTGCGGCACCACCAAGATGACCGACAGCCCGCGGGCCGCCACGGAGATGCTGCTCACCTCGCAGGCGATCGACTACGCGGTCGCCAAGATCGACTTCACGCCGCTCAGCGGGCAGACGGTGTTCCTCGACACCTCCCCGCTGGAGAAGGACGTGGTGGACAAGGGCTACCTCATCAGCACGGTGCGGCAGCAACTGCTCGCGCACGGCGCGCTGGTGCAGGAGGAGCGGTGGCGGGCGGTGTACGTGGTGGAACTGCGGGCCGGGGCGCTGGGCACCGACCGGCACAGCGTGATGGTCGGCACCCCGGCGGTTACGCTGCCATCGGTCGTGCCCGGCATCCCCACGAGCATCCCCGAAATCGCGCTCGTGAAGAAGAACGACCAGCGGGGCGTCGCGAAGATCGGGGTGTTCGCCTACAACCGCGTCACCGGCCGGGCCGTGTGGCAGTCGGGGGCGGTCGAGTCGAGCAGCCAGCAGAAAGACACGTGGGTGTTCGGCACGGGGCCGTTCACGAGGGGTACGATTCGACAGGGTGCCGAGCTGGCGGGCGAACCGATCCCGGACCTCGCGAACCCGGCCAAGCTGTTCGCGCACAAGGGGCCGAAGGAGCCGGCGCCGTCGTCCGGAGCCGGCGGGAAGGAGCAGTACTTCCCCGGTAACGAGATGCCCGCGCCCGCACCGGTGATCCCGGCGGCACTGATGGGCGTGACGGGCGGCGCGATCCTGGCGGACCGGCCGGTCCTGCGGTAACCGCGCCCGGAACCGGATGCGCGGGCGCGGGGGCGGGCACCTCGCGCCGCAACGGGTGAATCCATCAACTCGGGCAACGGCGAACCCGATACGGGAGTAATACACGAAAGGCGGCGCGTCGCCCGGCGGATAAGCGCCCCACAGGAATCCCCGCGGTCCGCACCGCAAGTGCCGGCTCCATTCGCGTTCTAGTGTTATTCGACGGCTGCCGCGGCCCACGCCCGGCCCGCGGACCGTCGCCGGGAGGCACACCATGCAACCGCTCGCGCCCCTAATCCTGAAAGACGCCGCCGCGCCGAACTGGGAACTGCTCCGCCGGGGCGGCTGGTCCGTGGCGAACATCTCCGGCGCGTACTGCGTCGCCTGGCGCGGGCGCGACGAGGTGGTGTTCGAGTGGCGCGGGGACGGCTGGCACCGCGTCGGCGGCCGGGGCGCGGCCGAAGTGGGGTAAGCGTTCCGTGAGATCGCCCTTGACTGCACCCGCCGCGGTCGGGTATTCAATAGGTGTTTGGCTCGCTCCCGTTGTTCCGGCCCCAACTTCCGAAGCACACGGGCCGCAACTCGCACCAGTTCGCCGACAGGTCGAAGCAAGTCTCACCCACGTCGGGGAGTCCGTCGATGAACACAACTACCCGCGAACCGCAGGCGCCCGAGTCGTACGCGACCTTCTGGGAACCGCTCGCGCCGGCCGCCGCGCCGCCCGTTCTGGTGCCGCCGGAAGCGAAGGCCGCCGAAGACGCTTCCCTCGAATTGACCGAACCCGCCGAAGGGGTGCCCGCGGCCCCGCGCCGCGAGCGGGCGTGAGTCTGGGGGCACCGTGGCCGACCGCTTCTTCACCGCCGACCCGCTCGGCCCCGGTGAGTACGTCCTGAGCGGGCCGGAAGCTCATCACCTCGCCGCCGTGCGCCGTTTCGCGCCCGGCGACCGCGTCGTCCTGTTCAACGGCGACGGCCACGACTACCCCGCCGAAGTCCTCAGCGTCGGCAAGAAGTCCGTCGTACTCACCATCCTCGAAGCGGTCGCGGTTGATCGCGAACTCGGCTTCCCGCTCGTGGTCGGCTCCGCGCTTCCGAAGGGCGACCGTGCCGACTTCCTCATCGAGAAACTGACCGAACTCGGCGTCACGCGGTTCGTCCCTTTGATAACGGCGCGGGCCGTCGTTCAGCCAAAGGCTTCCGTCGTGGAGAAGTTCCAACGGGCGGTGATCGAGGCGAGCAAGCAGTGTGGAAGAAATCGCTTAATGTCGGTTGACTTCCCGGTAAAGTGGGCCATTTTTGTACAGATGAACACGTTGCCCGCGGCGCGGCTGGTACTTCACACCGGCCCGGGTTTGGCGAAGCCGATCGCGACCGGCGGGTGCGCGGTGGCCGTCGGTCCGGAGGGCGGGTTCACACCGGATGAGATCGCGCTCGCGACCGCGGCAGGCTGGACCGCCGCTAGCCTCGGTACGCGCGTGCTGCGGATGGAAACGGCTGCGATTGCCGCGGCGGCCTTATTGGGAAGCGAAAGTCAGCGGTGAAACGTTCCCGCGTTGGCGCTTGCGTCCGCGACAGGCACCGGGTACGCTTTGCGTATAACGTTGACCGGCGGATCAAGTCGGGCGCGTTCGTGTGACAAGCCGGTCACGCCGAACGTGCGGCGAGTATCAAACTAAACACGAGTTAGGTGATTCAGGATGATATCATGCGACTCGTTCTCGTAGATCGGGGCAAAGAATTCTGCGATGTCGTTCGTCGGCAGTTTCGCGCGCATTCCGAGG
>JAYUBA010001342.1:0-10529 GCA_043741075.1 Frigoriglobus sp. | reverse complement strand
CGGGCGGCCTTCGCCGCGGCGTCGGCCAGGGCCGCGCGCAGCTCCTCGGCGGCGACGAGCGGGTCGGGGGTCTCGGCGGGCGGGTCGTGCCGGCCACCGGGAGCGTGGCCGTTTGTCTCGTGCGGTTTCACGGTGGTGTTCCTCTTCGGGTTGGGGTTCGTGTCGGGGTAGGGGTGGAGGTCGGGGATCGGGACGTCCGCGTCGGGGCCGGGCGCGCGGGCGAAGGGCGCCACGGCCAGTTCCGGGTCGAGGAGCGCGGCGAGTACGGTCACGCCGTCGCCCGCGCCGACCAGGGCCTTGCCGGGAGTGACGCGCAGCGCGGTGCAGCCGAGCGCGAGGATCCGGGCCAACGCCCGCCGGTCGAGGGCCACCCGCGCCGCCGGCCCCGTGACCGGCGAGCGGGCCAGCACCACCTCCTTCACCGCGCCGGTGTCGTCGCCGGCCCGGACCGCGAGGATGCCGTCGGCGCACAGGGTGACCGGACGGAGGTCGTGGCTCAGCCCCGGCAGCCCCGGCAACTGCGGGTGCAGCCCGGCCGCGTCGCCGCGGTCGAGCGCCACGGTCGTCGGCGCGTGCCGGGGGACGACCGCGGCGACATCCGGGAACTTGCAGGCCGGCGCGACGCCGAGCCACACCGTCCAGTCGCCGGGGGACACGACCAGATGGGAATCCGTGCGACCGACGCGCACGTCGGTCTCGTCGCGCACTTCGGGTGTACCGAACAGCGGGATCGCGGGGACCAGTACGTCCCCGGCGAACGGGAACGTGAACCCATCGAACATCACCGCGATCTTGCCGTCGGTGGCGACGATCCGGCCCGTCGCGCCGAGCACCTGAACGCGGCTGAGCGCGAACCGCCCGTCCTCGCGACTGGACGTGCGCCCCGCCTCGTGCAACGCGACGAGGACGCGGGCTGCGACCGGCTTGGTCTCCGGTCGCGGGAGAGGGTCGTGCTGCTTGCCGGGCAACACGAACGTCACCGGAACCGAGCCGGGGGCTCCGTCCCCGGCCCAGCGCGCGATCCCGTTGAGGTTCTCGCCCACGTCGAACTCGACCGACTCGTCGGAATTGGCCGCGACGGCCTCAATCGCGGTCATCGGCACCACCAGGATCTCGGTGCGGCCCCGCGCGGGCGCGGGGGCGCAAGTCAGTTCGAGCGTCACTTCGGGGAACGTCGCGGTGAGCGTGACGCGGCCGTTCGCCTGCCGGATCACGACACACGGGGCCGGGCCGCGCGGGCGCCCGGAGGTGCACTTCGCGCACGCGGCGCGGAACCGCCGGGCGAGCCGGCGCGGGAACGCGATCATGGAATCTCCTCGGATCGGGGTGGTGAAGCGTTGAGGTCAATCAACGCGCCAGCCGGCGCGTGCCAGTTCCTCCGCGGTGTCGAACGTCTCGTGCGGCAGCGCCAGGAACGCGGACAGGTCGGGCGGCAGGAAAAATAGGTTTGTGAGGTACACGGTCGTGCCGTAGCCGGTCCGCCCGGCGGCCCGCGCGTCGAACACGACGCCCAGTTCCTCGGCCCGACCCGGCCACCGGCGCACCACGGGTAGAAAGGGCCACACGGGCCACAGCGCGGGGGCAGTGAGGAACAGCACCGTCCGGTCCCGCACGCACACGCGGCAATTCGCTATCGCAGTCTCCCGGAATGGGACGAAGGGAACTAAGAAGACCGGTCCACCGCGGACCGGCCCGGAAACGACAGCGGGTTCGCGTGCTCACACGGCGGGTTCGGCGGACTCGCCCGCGATCTCGACGACCTTCACGCGCAGCGCGTGCTCGGCGTCAGCGACCGCGCGGTCGAGACGCTCGCGCTCGCCGGAGAGATACTCGGCGTAGGTTTGCAACTTGAACTTTGTCGTGCGGATCCTCTCGGCGGCGCGCTGAAGCGTGTCGGCCCGCGTGTCGGTCCCGAACTGCTCCACCGCGGCGCGGTGCTCGGCGATCACGGCCGCGAGTCCGTCGGCCACCGCCTGGGTCACCGAGCGGTCGCCTTCCTCGGTGCCCGCCGGCACGGGGAACCGGAGCAACCGCCCGCCCACGCGGTTCAGGAACACCTGGATCTTGTCGGTGAAGGCGGCGTGTTGCTGCGGGACGAAGTAGCAGCCCCCGCCCGGTCGAATGCCGAACAGGTCCGCCTGGCTCTCGAACAGTTTCTGCACCACGCGCGTCACGTCTGAACCCGTGCGCACCGCGATGCAGCGGTCGAGTTCCTCTTGCGCCGCGGTGGCCAGGCCGGGCAGTGCGCAGGACACACCGCCGGTCTGCTTGTCCAGAGTGAGTGTCGTCTCCAGTGTGTACTCGTAGCGGTCGTCTTCACGGGTCTCCTGGGTGAACTGGAACTTGATGGTGGTCGCGTCCTCGGCGACCGGGCGGATGATGCGCTGGTCCGAGAGCCGCTTGCACGCCCGGGCGAACGCGTGCCGCGGGGCCAGCTCGCGGGCCACGCCGGGATCGAGGTCGGCGTCCTCGAGAGCGCGCACCAGGTCGGCGTGCGGAACAGCGAGGCCGGGGCACGCCCAGGCGATCACCTCGCCCAACAAGCGGGTGCCGGCGCCCACGGGCACCGGTAACGGAACGGTCGCGGTCACGGGTAACCTCCTTCGCGCGAGTGGAAACGAAGCGACCCGGCGGACGTTCCGCCGGGTCGGGTACGGGATCAGATTCGGAACGGGTTGCCGGTTCAGAGTGACAGGACGCGGCCGACGGCGTCGGCGGCGGGGTCGAGTGATCGGACCGAATGCACCTCGTCGCTGACGAGTGCCAGGTCGCCCGGCGGGTTGTCGATGACGAGGGAGACGACGCGGGCTCGCGTCTGTTGCTTCCAGGCGAGGAACCGGGCGCGCAGGTCGGCCGGGATGCGCGCCCGCGCGTCGGTCAGGAAGATCAGGTCGGTCACGCCCGGCGGCGCGCCGATCTCCTTGTACATGCGTGGCATTTCCTCGATTGGCACGTCGAGGTCCGAGCCGTGCCCGATGAACGCCGACAACCAGTCGCATAGCGCGGTCTCGTTCCACCGGCCGGGCGGCAACGCGAGGAGCCGCTCACCGGACTTACCCGAATACGCGACCAGCCCGCACCACCGGCGCTGTTGTCGTGCCACCCAGGCCAGCGCCAGCGCGAGCGCCTTCGCGGTGTGCGCCTTGGCCCCGTCCATCGACCCGGATTCATCGACAACGCAGACGATCGGCCCTTTGCCCACCGGCTCGACGGCGTGATGTTCGCGGCAGAGGGCTTGACGTTCGACGATCCGGCGCAGGGTGTCGAGTTCCAACTCCGGCACAGCGAGCCTGACCAACTCCAAGGGCAACAGCCGGCCGATGTCGCCGCCCGGCTCGACGCCGACCACGTCGTCCAGCCCGTGGGAGACCTTCTGCCGCTGCTTCGACTGCGCGACCCGGCGGAACCGGCCCGCGAGTTCGCTGATCTTGCGGAGCCCCGGATCGTTGCGCACCCGCTTGTAGATTTCCGCGATGGCGCGGGGGTCGTTGCTCCCCGGCTCGCCCGGCCCCAGTCCCATCGCGGACGCCGCGTCCTTCAGGTCGCTCACCTCCTTGCTCGTCTCGACCACGGCCTTGCCGATCGCGCGCAGAGTTGCCATCTCGCGGGACAGGTCGCCCTCGCTCTCTGTGGGCGCTGATCCGCCCGCGGTCTCCTTCGTGTCCTCCTTCTTGAGCTTGGCGAACTGCTCGGCGAAGTGCCCCGCGGCGATCGCGGCGGCGGTGTCGTCGAGTCGGGTGTCGGCGTGCAGGGCGTGGTACTCGGGCGTGTCCAGCATCTGCGCCAGGAACTCGTGCCGCCGGGGGTCGGCGCACGCGCCCACCAACTTCGGGTCCGGCTCGAACGCGGCTGCGAAAAAGTCCGCGGCGGCGAACGCGTCGGTGCCGAACTTCCGAAGCCGTTCGCTCTCGGCGACGAGGTCGCGCCCGCGGCGCAACCCCCACTCGTCGAGCGCGAGCGCCGTCGGGCACTTCGGCTCCTCGGTCTCGGTCGTCGTGTCGGTGATGGGCGTGGGTTTAGCACCGTCCGGCGGGCGGACCGGCTTCGCGCTCAGGTCGAGCAACTTGAGCAACTCGTTCGGGTCCATGGGTCTCCTCGGGTGGGAACGAGTGGCTCAGTCGCGACAGTCGAAGAGCGGCATGTGGTCGAGGTCCGCGAGAAACTCGGCCCACGAGAACGACCGCCCCAGTCCGACCACCGAGGTCAAGTTGGGCTGGGCGTTCGCCTCGATGGCGAGCGCGCGGGCGAGCAGGTCGGGGTGGTGCTCGCGGAGCCAGACGACCTCCTTGTGGGACCATGATGAACTCCGTTGGGAGTGGAAAAGAAAACCCGCGCGGCGACCTCAACGTTGGTCGCCGTGCCGGTCACGATCGACAGCGGGCGCGTACTCAGACGGCTTCGATGCTGGCGAGTTTGAGTTTCCGGAGTTGGTCCTTCAGGTACACGCGCGCCTTCTCCAGTCGCCCGTTGCCCGACAGACCTGCCAACTGTCGGTCGATCTCGCCGAGCTTCGCGGCGGCCTTGGCGGCGTCGGCCAGGTTGCGCACGTCGGTCGCGGCCAGCACCGACTCGACTTCGAGGAGCAGTTGCGTGGCGCGCATGCCCGTGGGGTTGGCGATCTTGGCGATCACCTGGGCCACCTTCTGCGGCTGCTCGGTGTGGTCATCCCACAAACAGTGTTGCGCCACTTCGAGGTGTTCGGGCTGCACCTCGTCGGCCCCGTTCAGGTACGCGAACGCCCGGACCGCGGTGACGGTTTTGAACTGGCGCCGGTCGCCCGGCACCACACCCTCTCGCGTCAGTTCGCGGAGGACGGCCTCCATCGCGTCCATCGCGTCCTTCGACCAGGGCACGACCGCGACCTCGGCGTGCGCCCGATCCACCTCGGCCGGGGTGATCGTGGCGGACAACTTGGGCGTGTGGTCGCGGTGCCAGAGCAACCGTTGCCGCCCGGCCTGCGAGCCGATCGGGCGCACCGCCTTGCGAAACAGGAACCGGTCCAGGATCGCGGCGAGTTCCTTGCCGCCGTCGTGCGAGGGCCACTCGTTGCTCGCCGCGACCGCCAGTCGCAGCGGCACGCGCACCGCCTCGCCGTCGTTCTCGAACACGCGCTCGTTGAGCACCTTCAGGAGCGTGTTCAGGATCGCGCTCGACGCCTTCCAGATTTCGTCGATGAAACAGACTTCGGCCTCGGGCAGGCGGCCCGCGGTGACACGGCGGTAGCGGTCCGCCTTGAGTGCGGTCAGGCTCACCGGCCCCATCACCTCTTCCACCGTTGTGAATTTCGTGAGCAGGATCGAGAACCGGCGGGCGCTCATCCAGTTCATCACCGCGTCGAGCAACAGCGACTTGCCGCAGCCGGGCGGGCCGACGAGCAGCACGTGCTCGTTGGCGAGCAGCGCGGTCAGGACGAGATCGACTTCCTCGTCGCGCTCGATCAGCGCGGCGGAGAGTTCCCGACGGGCTGACGCGAACTTCTCGCGGACCAAATCAGACTTCGGCGGCGGACGGAACACGTTCATCGGTCGGACTCCATGGGCCGCGGATCGGGAGAGTGATAAAGCAGCCCGCGCGAGATCGCTGCGCGGGCGCTGACGACGAGAGCCGGGCTAACCGGCCCCTCGTATCATCTTGACACTTTTCAGATCGTTATTTAGCGCCCGTGCGGGCCGCGTCGAGGGCGCCGCGCACGAGCGCGAGGGCGTCATCCAGGAACGACTGGCGCAACAGCCACTGCAAGTAGCCCGCGTCCTCGACCGCGACCTGGCCCAGCGGGCGTCCGCGATACTTCCCGAACCCGAACACCACCGCGCCGTCCGGGTCGCGGCGGAACGCGCCGCCGACATCGACCTCGGCGACGGCGGCGTGCAGGTCGGCGGGGCGCGGGGGCAGCGCGTACCGCCCGACCTGGGCGTCCAGCACCGCCAGCGCGTATCCCGCGTCCGCGAGCGCCGCGTGTGCACTTGTGCGGTCGGCCCCGAGGTAAAAGTGGACTGCCGCGGTCAGGTCACGCGGCTCGCGGCGCCGGTACAAGGACAGCGCGTCGAGAACCGCGCGCCCGCCGACCCGGAACGGCAGCCCCACCCTGGCGAACTCGTTCACCAAGAGCGGCAAGTCGAAGTTCACGACTCCGAACCCGGCGATGTCGCACCCGATCAGTGTGGCGAACAGGTCCGGCGCGATCGCCGCGAACGCGGGTGCGCCGGCCACGTCGGCGTCGGTGATCCCGTGCACGCCGCTCGCGCCGGCCAGGATCGGACGACCGGGGTTGACCCGCCGCACGAAGGGAACGACCTTCCCGCCGGGGTAGACGGTCAGCACCGCGACCTCGACGATCCGGTCCTCGCGCACGTCCGTGCCCGTCGTTTCGAGATCGATCGTCGATAACGGCCGGGTCAGAACGAGGTGCTTCAACTCGACGGTCACGATCACCTCCTGAGTGGTTGAAGTGATCGGTCACGGGCCGGGTTCGATGACCGGCAGCGGGACGCGCCCGGTCGGGGTCGGACGCCAGCAGAACCCGCACCGGTCACACGTCGTCGGGCGCGGCCGCGGAACCCCGTCCTCGGCCGGGCAGACGCACGGTCCGGGTGTCGGTTCGGCGCGGTTGCGTAACCGGCGGACCCGGAACACCAGATCGGTGCCGGACGGCGGGGTGGCGTCGGGCGCGGTCATCAGCCACGCCACCCGCACGCGGGGCGGCACGTCCCCGGGCGCCCCGGTGCCGACATCGGCCGAGTACCACGCCCGGCAGTTGGGCAACGCGGCCATCCGATCGATCACGGTCTTGATCGCCGACACGCGCCACGACCGGGTGTAGAAGTAGAACGCCACATTCGGCGACCTTCGCATGATGCGGAGCCATTTGCAGGCGTACCGGACGGAGAAGAAGTCGCCGCCGACGTGGATCCGAACAACGCGAACAGCGTAAGCGATAATGAACGCCCGAACCCTCCGGACGAAGTCACGCCGCTGCGCCAGCGCGAGGTTGCGCCGGTACGCGCGGGCCGCGGCCGGGCGATACCGTTCAAGGGCAACGGCGTAGCAGTCGGCCGCGCACGTGGGAGTCATGCCAGCGCACGTTCCGCCGGGGCCGGACGGGAGTGAGAAACTCCAGATCCGGCGCATGCCGAGTTTGTGGTTGCCGCGGGTCAACATGTCAAACCTCCTCTCGGGAATGGAGCCGCGCCGATCGGCAAACTGCTGAATCGACAGGTCGGTCGGGTTCGTCAGTTTCGTCGGGCGTTGACACTCCGCATCTGGGGAAACGAAAACACCCCGCGCGGTGTTGCCGTGCGGGGCGGACGTGGGGTCGGGAGAGCGGAATCTCTCTGACGACATCGGTCGGGTGGGCGGGGTACCCTCCAGAGGGCAGAAGTCGTGCCGCGAGTGCCGGTGCCCGGTCTTGTTCACCACGTTCAACCCGGTGGCGAATCGGGCGCCGGCGGCCGTGATTTGCAGGGGAGCGCGCTCCGCCGCACGCGGCCATCCGGAACGGGCAGACTTCGGCTGGTGTGCCAGTACTTGACGGCCGCCGTCACAGTGTCCCGACAGCACCCGAGAGCCGTCGCGATCTCGTGCATCAACAGCCCCTGGTCCCAGAGCCCCTTCGCTCGATCGGCCAACTCCGCGACGTCTGGGCCTTCGAGCAAGCGATCGCGTGTGGTTCGTCCGTCGGGCGGTTGTAATCCACGCTCGCAATGCCAGTGAGCAAGAGCTTTGGCCGGCCACGACCGAGGACAATCTAACTGCGTCGCGATGTCCTCGTACCGCATCCCGGCGTCGTACAGTTCCTTCACCGCGTCGGCTACGGCCACCCACGGGGACGGGTCGGTGAAGGCGAGCGTCACCGTCTCGCCGCCCGACTGGAGTTCCGTTGAACGAGCTGCGACTTCGGCCGACTCGAGCACGGCGGCGATCCGAAGTGTGAATGTTCCGCGCAAGTGTTTCCGCTTTCGGCCCTCGGAATCGGCCTCGACCACAACCACGGCGCCGACGAGTTTTTGCAGTGCGACCCCGGCCGCCGGAGTCGGACTGGTCAGAACCTCTCGAAGCCGTTGGATTCGCTCCGCCACCCACTCGGCCGTTGGCGGTGTCCGTCCACGCTTATCTTCGCGCTTGAACGAATCACGCCGCCGCACCAACTCACCTCGTTCCCGTCGCCGTGTCGCGAGGCGATCTCGTACCTCCGGCCCGGTCTCCCCCGCCTCGATCATGTCCAGCAGCCTCGCGATCTTCTGGTCGATCGAGGTGAGTGCGAGATCCACTTGCTTCGTGTCGTCCGGACGGGCGGCCTGTCCCTGTTCCCAGACGGTCCGGGCAGTGTCCAGCACCAGCTGATGCCAGATCGGGTTCTGCAATACGCGAGCACCGATGAGATCCAGGATGAGACGTTCGGCCAGATCCCGCCGGAGTCGGGTCCGAACGCGACATCCGCCCGTCCGGTATCCCCCGCATTCCAGATACCCACCGTCAGCCCCACAGACCTTGAATCCCGAACGACACACCCCGCATCGGATCACCCCCTGGAGTAAATGCCGGGGGTTGGCCAGATCCTTTGTCGAGCCGCGGAGAGGCCCCTCGGGTTGTCGCACCGCCGCCAACTTCGCCTCGTTCTCATCCAGGATGCCCTGCGCCTGGAAGAAGATTTCGTCATCGACGAGCCGGAGATTCGGACGCTCGCGTTCGTATTTCGCGGCTTCTTGAGGTGGACGGTCTTCCTGGTGAACCTGGCCGGTCAGCGGATTCCGAACGTTCGTCTTGAGGCCCCAAGGCCAGATGCCGATGTACTTCCGATTCCGAAGTAGGCGAACCACGTAGGAATGGCGCCATTGGGTGGTCGTTGATCGGTGATCCTTTGGTGCCCCGGACTGGGTCAACTGACGGGCGATCCAGGTCAACGAACGCCGCTCAACGACGAACCAGTGAAAAATGCGGCGAACCCAGTCGGCGTGCTCCTCGCGGATCACCACCCGCATGCGGGGTTTGGGATTGCGCCCGCGCCGGCTGGCCTGCGAGCCGGGAATCGGTTCCGACCCGTACCCCATGCACCAGTCGCCGACCGAGTAGTCTTCGAGGACCGCACCCTCCTGGCCGCGCAAGACCGCAGCCCGGAGAGCCGTCAGGAACTCGCCGTGCATCCACGAGCGCACGATGGCCATGAACTCCCACCCGGCCCGGTCGGAGTCGATGCCCTCGCTGGTACTGATCACGCGGACCTTGTGGACGTACACCAGTTCCTTGAGGACCGGCATGGAGATGATGAACTCGCGGGCCAGCCGGGACAAGCTCTCGAAGTACAGCACGCCGAACCGGCGCTCGCGGGCGGCCGCGAGCAGCGCTTGGAAGCCCTCGCGATCGACGCGTGTGCCGGACACGGCGTGGTCCGCGAACTCGAACTCGGTCCGCAGGTCGTGGCCGTTGCGAGTGGCCTCCTCGCGACATTTCCGTTGCTGCTGCTCGATGCTCGAGGCGTCCTGCAATTCGCTGCTGTACCGGGCGTAACTGGCCGCGGGCGTGCCCTCGGCGGGAGCGTCATCGTCCCGCCGACAACGCCCCAGTACGCGCGCGGCGAGCGGCGCGGGGAGGGCGGGGGCCGGCGGATAGGTGTGTGCTGAAACTGTGCTGAGAAGGTTGCCAACTGACGCCAAACAACCATAAAGAACCAGCACCATCAGAAGACACGGAACTCGAAGCCCCGACGGGACTTTCGTCGTATTACCCTTCCGGGCATGAAGTTGCGACAGCGGCCTCGATCGAATCCCTCCCTCTCCGCTCCGAAAGAGCCCGCACGTGCGGGCTCTTGTTTTTCCAGCGTTTGCAACGCGGCACCCGCGGATTGGAACCCGCTTGTCCCGGTTTTGTCCAGGGTCCGTTCCCGGTAGCAACCGGGGACGACCAGCAGACACAGGCCGATCAACACCGCGTTCATCACGCGCCCTCCTTGCCGGCGTCGGCCGCCGGCCGCCCGTCCCGAACGGGACCTTCGCCATGAACGACCGCGAGTCCGCGTCGCTCAACTTGTAGTAAACCGCCGCCATGCTCGTGTCCGACCGGTGCCCCAGCCAGGTGTCGATCACCCGCTGCGGGATCCCGGCGTTCACCGTGAAGGTCTCGAAGAAGGGCCGCAGCGAGTGGATCACGAATTCGGCGTCGCGGCCCGCCGGCATCCCCAGCCGGGTGAACTGCTCGTTCAGCCGCTTCGTGCTCATGTGGTGCTCGCCGGCCGGGAACGTCTTGCTCGGTGCGGCGGTGAACAGCCACGGCCGGCGGGTCGCCGGCAGCGCCGCGAGGGCGTACGCCATCCGCGTGTTCTCGTTCCGGATGGTGACGGTGAAAACCTCGATGAACCGCTTCCGGGCCTAGCCGCCGGCCCGGTCAACGAGCACCGGCACATACCCGGCCGCATACCAGTCGATCACCACGCAATTTGTACTTGTTTAGCGGGTGTCTCTGATCGGGCGTGCAGTAATCGGGCGATACGGAGTTGCGAAAAACAAGGCGTTTTTGCGTAGCAGCTCATCAACGCC
>JAYUBA010001341.1:0-3263 GCA_043741075.1 Frigoriglobus sp. | reverse complement strand
CGATCAGCACCGTGACCGGCGCGACGGGCTGCGCGACCGCGGCGAGCGAGTGGAGCAGGAACGGCAGAAGCGAAGCGGCGACGGCCGCGGGAGCCGGGCGGCGGCTACGGAGGGCGATGCTCGCGAGCACCGCGCCGAGCGCGACGGTCGCCGCCAGTAGCGGCGGCCACGCGGCCCGCGCCCACCACGGCGGACCGAGTTCCACGGCCAACAGGCCGAGTACGACGCCCGCGGCGAGAACCGTCGCCCGGCGCGCCCGGCGGCGGCGCACCCCGACCAGCCCGAACGCGACCAGCCCGGCGGACAGCACGACCGCGAGCGCGTCGGCCGTCCGCGCCGCGCCCACGCGCACCCACGCGTCGTCCGA
Organism: Frigoriglobus sp.; assembly: GCA_043741075.1. GTDB lineage: Bacteria > Planctomycetota > Planctomycetia > Gemmatales > Gemmataceae > Gemmata. Next base: position 2,896 of record JAYUBA010001341.1, on the reverse strand, counting down.
CCGGGTGACCACGGCGAGCGGTTCGCCGCCGGCCAGTGGCCCGCCGAGCAGCGGCGGCTCGTCCGCGGTCGCGTCCCACGGCCGCGCCGGCCAACCGGGCAGCGTGCCCGCGGCGAACGCCCACCACTTCTTCACCGGAGGCGCGCCGCCGATCACCGCCGGCACCGGGCTGCTGACGACGCGCGTGGGCCAGCCCGACGCGACCGGCAGCCGGTAGCGCACCTCGAACCGCACGGCCGCCCCGGCCGGGATCGGGACGCGGAGCGTGCCCTCGGGATCGCGCTCCGCGCACGCCGCCGGGTTCAGCCACCGCCCGGCGACGCACACGCCGCGGACCGCCGCGCCGGCCGGCAGGACCAGCCCCAGCGACCCGCCGCGGGTGTCGCGCACGGTGCCGCCGAACGCGGCCACCGCGTCGCCCGGCGCGCGGACCGCGGTGACGAGGTAGGCGTCGCTGACCGCGCCCGGTCCCGTTCCGACATCGCGCGTCAGTTTCCGACTCGTCTGAACGAAATCGTCCGTCAGCTTCACGTCGGTGCGGTCGGCCAGCGCCGGAACGGCTTCGGCGTGCGTCGTTTGCCCCGCGCCCAGGAGGCGCGGCACCGGCAGTGACACCGCGGTGTCACTCGCGGGCGGCCCGGCAGCGGTCGTTTCCAGTACCGCCGGTCCGACGAGCGGGCGGGCGAAGCGGAGAATCCAGACGGTGCCGTCCCGGCCGTCGCGGGCGCGCGCCCCGACGACACCGGCCCGCGCGTCGAGCGGGGGGAACAGCGGGAGCGACTCGAGCAGTTCCCGCGGAACGGGCGTCGCGTCGGCGACCGCGTTCGCGTCGTCGATGAGCTTCCACGCGCGCTCGGTGTGCGTACCGGGGACGAACACGGCCGCGGTCGGCAGCGCGCCCCCGGTCACGGTGAGGGCGAAGCGCGTCGTCGCGACCCACTGCCCGGCCGCGGTGTCGAGCCGCACGAGCGCGTCGGCGGTCACGGTCGGGCGCGCCGCGGCGAGCGTCGCCGTGCCGTCCGGCTCCTTCCCCCGGAACAGGTACAGCGCACGCGCGTCGGCGGGTGCGTCGGTCGTCAGCCAGCCCCACAGCCCACCGGGCGACGCGCCCGCGCCGGCCCGTGTCGCCACCGCCCACGCCGGCGCGGCTTCGACGCTCAGCCACCCGTCGCGCTCGGCCGCGCCGAGTGCCGCGAACGCCGGGAACGGCGTCGGCTCGCCCGGCTTCGCGCCCGCGCCGCGGAACTCCAGCCGCACTTCGGCCTGCTGACCCGCGGCCAGCGGGCGGGCGAATTCCACCGCGTGCTGACCCGCGGTGAGTGCGCCGACGTAGGCGACGAGTTCGTCCGAATTGGACGCGCCGCGGTCGAGCGCGAAGCCCGGCGGCGCTCGCGCCGCGATCTGGAACAGCGGGCCGCGCCGCACGCGGACGGTGACCCGCGCGACCAGCACCGCCCGCGCCGGGCCGAGTTCCCATTCGAGGCGCTCGTGCGTCGTGAACTCGGCTTCGGCGGGCGCGGCGCGCACCGTCGGCATTCGGCGGAACGGTTCGTCCGCGCCGGGCGGGAGCAGCGTGCCGACGAGCGCCAGCACCCGCGGTTGCTCCGCCGCGCCCGCGGGCGGTGTGGCCGCGTCGGTGAGCCGGTAATCGCCCGGCGCCCACGCGTCCACCTTCAGACCGGGCGCGACGCGGAGTTCCAGTTTCTCGTCGTCGAGCACCGCGTTCAGCGGGCGCACGGCGGGCAGGGGCGCGGCCGGTCGCGCGGGGTCGGGGAAGGGCGCGACCGCGGTGACGAGTACCTTCCCGCCGGGTCCGGGCTGGCGCAGGCTGACGCGGACGCGGCGCGGCCCGCCGGGCGCGCTCGGCGGATCGACCGTCCACCCGGCGCGGTTGTTCGTCACCACGTCGGTGATGCGCAAGCCGGGGTCGGCGGTGAACGTCCACTCGCCGGCCGACCCGCGGGCCGGGTGCAGGTCGTACTCGAACGCGGCGGTGAGTTGGCCGGCGGCGAGGTCGTACTTCGCGACGAGCTTCGCCTGCGCGACGCCCCCGGCCGCGCCCGCGCTACGCACCGCGAATTCGACCTTCGAGCGCCCGCCGAAGCGCAGCCGCCAGAGCCGCCGCGCGGGCTGACCGGGCACGTCGAACGGGCCGGTGAGCAGCACGTCGGCGGCGGCCGTCGGCACCTGTTCGGCCGGGAGAGTGAGCGCGAGCGATGACGTGGGGCAGGGCGGCACGCGCAGGTCGAACCGCCGCTCGCCGGGTTCCGTCGTGCCCGCGAGCGACCAGTTCAGTTGAAGCACGCGGCGGCCGTCGCGGTCCACCCACACCGCGGGGACGGTTGCCCCTTGCGGAACGGCCAACACCACGGCGGGGCCGTCGGCCCACGTCGCGCCGCGCACCGCCAGTTTCAGCGGGTCGAGCGGCACGAACCCGGTCACGCCGTGGGCGTTGAGGATACCGAGTTCGGCCGTGCCGGTGAGGTCGGCACCGTCGAGTTCCGCGGTGTACGTCGCATCGACGACGCGCGCGGCGTACTTCGCCGCAAGCGCCGCGCGGCCGGCGGCGCGCACGCGCGCTTCGAACTCCGGGCGCGGGAGTCGCACCACCGGCCCCGGTTCGAGTTCCTTCAGCAGGTCGGGGAAGTGGGCGTCGGTGCCGCGAACGCGGCGGATGGGGAACGGGTCGTCGGTCGGGACGAACGCGGCGGCGGCGCGAACGACTACGGCCGCCGGTGGGCGCGGCACCGCGGCGACGGCACCACCGGCCGCCACCGCGAGCACCAGGAGTAGCCAGCCGGCGCGAGGCATTGGAGACCTACCCCCCCCGGCCCCCCTCCCTGAAGGGAGGGGGGAGGAAGCAGAAGACCGCACTCTTCCTCCCCCCTCCCTTCAG
>JAYUBA010001340.1:0-3263 GCA_043741075.1 Frigoriglobus sp. | reverse complement strand
GTGATCGAGGTGCCGGGCGTCATCACCGACGCGCCCGGCCGGGCGCGGGCGGTGGCAGTCCCGGCGACCGGGATCGTCGCGAAGGTCCACGTCGCCCCCGGCGAGGCCGTCCGCCCCGGCGACCCGCTCTTCACCGTCCAGTTCGCGAGCGATGCCGTCCAGACCGCCCAGACCGACCTCGCCCGGTCGGCCAAAGACCTCGTTGCGGCCGGCGCGAAGCGGGACCAGACCGCGAAGCTCGTCGCCGGCGGGACCAAGCCGGGCTTCGAGTTGGTCGAGGACGAGAACCAGGTGCGGCGGTTGACGACCCAGGTCGAGGGCCACCGCCGACAACTGCGGGTGTTCGGGCTGACCGCCGACCAGGTGAAGAAGGCGGAGGCCGGGGACGCGGTGACCGAGATCGTCATCGTGGTGCCGGCCGCGAACCCGACGGCCCCGGCGGCCACCGGCGGCGCGGGGAACGGCACCCCGCCCGACGAGGCGGCCCCGTTCGCGTTCGAGGTCGAGGCGCTCGCGGTCGCTCAGGGTCAGGGGGTCACCGCCGGCCAGCACCTCGCCCGGCTCGCCGACTACCGCGAACTCTTCATCGAGGGGCAGGCGTTCGAGTCCGAGGCGGGGCTGGTCGCGGACGCCACGACTGTGGGCCGCCGCGTCGGTGTGGATTTTCTGGAGCCGCTCGCGCAGGGCCAGCCGACGGCCGAGACGAAGCTCGTCATCCGTTTGGTGGGCCGGACCGACCCGGCCACCCGCACTTTCCCCTTCTACGCCGCCCTCGCGAACGAGGCGAAGCCCTACGAACGCGACGGCAAGACGTACCTCACCTGGCGCTACCGTCCGGGGCGACAGGTCCGGCTCCGCATCCCTACCGGCACGATTCCGAAGGTCATCGTGTTGCCGGCCGACGCCCTCGTGCGCGAGGGGCCGGACGCCTTCGTGTTCCGCCAGAACGGAGACGTGTTCGACCGCAAGCCCGTGGTGATCGTGGCCGAGGACCGGCTCAACGTCGCCATCGCCCCCGGCAACGGGATCGAGGCCGGGGTGTCGGTGCTGCGGAACAACGCGGCGGCGGTGAACCGCGCGCTCAAGGCCCTCCAGGCGCGGGGGTTCGGCGGGACCGGCGGCAAGAAGGGGCACTGGCACGCCGACGGCTCGTTCCACGAAGAGAAGGAGTGAGGCCGCCATGCTCGACGCCACTATCCGCGCCGCCCTCCGCTACCGCGCCCTCGTGGTGATGGCCGCGCTGTCCGTGCTGCTCTACGGGTCGTACCTCGCGACCACGATGCCGATTGACGTGCTGCCGGACCTCGACCGGCCCCGCGTGGTGCTGCTCGTCGAGTGCCCCGGCCTGGCCCCGAACGAGGTCGAAACGCGGGTCGCCCACCCCATCGAGTCCGCGATCCTCGGTGCGAACGGGGTCGAGGCGGTGCGCGGCCAGTGTACCGCCGGCCTCGCGGTCATCTACGTCGAGTTCGGCTGGCAGGTGGATGTTCGGGCCGCCCGTCAGACGGTTCAAGAACGGCTCGCGACCGTCCTCTCGCAGATGCCCCCCGGCGTGCGCCCGGAGATGACCCCGACCAGTTCGATCATGGGCCAGATCATGCACGTCGGCGTCACGTCGAGGGACGGGACGACCAAACCGATGGAACTGGGCACCCTGGCCCACACGATCATCCGCCCCCGGCTTCTGAAAATCCCCGGCGTGGCCGAAGTGATTGTGCTGGGCGGGGAGAAGAAGCAGTACCAGGTGCTGCTGAACCCGGAATCGCTCCGCAAGTTCGGGGTGACCGTGCCGGAAGTCGAGACCGCCCTCCGCGCGAGCAACCTGAACGCTACCGGCGGCTTCGACGTGCGCGGCGACTCCGAACGGCCCATTCGCGTCATCGCGCAACTCGGCCCGACCCCGGCGAAAGTGATCGCCGACTTGAACCAGGTCGTCGTCAAGCCGCCCCCGCCGCGCCAGGCCGCCCACGACGAGAGTAAGGACGGCTCGCCCGGCACCGGTGGGGCGACCGCCCGCCCGATCCTCCTACATCAGGTTGCCCGCGTGGTCGAGGGGCCGGAACTGAAGCGCGGCGACGCGAGCGTGGACGGCACGCCGGGCGTCGTCATCACCGTCGTGAAGCAGCCGCACGCCGACACCCGCGCCCTGACCGCCGAGGTCCACGCGGCCCTGCGGGAACTGGAGACGAGCTTCCCCAAAGACGTGGAAGTGAACCACGAACTGTTCCAACTCAAGAACTTCATCGACCGTGGGGTGTACAACGTCGGCGAGGCGCTGGTCCTCGGCGCGGCGCTGGTGCTGATCGTGCTGACCCTGTTCTTGATGAACGTCCGCACCACATTCATCTCGCTCACCGCGATCCCGCTGTCGCTGGCCGTGACCGTCATCGTGTTCAAGGTGGTCGGGCGGCTCACCGGCGTCGAACTGTCCATCAACGTGATGACGCTCGGCGGGATCGCGGTCGCGATGGGCGAGTTGGTCGATGACGCCATCGTGGACGTAGAAAATATCTTCCGCCGGCTCCGCGAGAACAACCACGCGGCCGAGCCGAAACACCCGATGCGGGTGGTCTACGAGGCCAGCCGCGAAATCCGCTCGGCCATTGTGTTCGGCACGCTCGTCGTCGTGCTGGTGTTCCTGCCGCTGTTCGCCCTCTCCGGCGTCGAGGGCCGGTTGTTCGCGCCTCTTGGCCTGGCGTACATCGTGTCGATCCTGGCCTCCCTGCTCGTGTCGGTCACCGTCACCCCCGTCGCGGCGTACTACTTGCTCGCGAATTCCCACGCCGTACATGCGGAACGTGACGGCCCCCTCCTGCGATTGTTGAAGCTCCTTGCCCGGCCGCTCGTCCGCTTCAGCATGGCGTACCCGGTCCCGCTTCTGCTTTTGACCTGGGCGGCGGTCGGCGTGGCCGGGTGGCAGGTGACCCGGTTGGGCGCGGACTTCCTGCCGCCGTTCGACGAAGGGAGCGTACAGGTGAACGTCACGCTCCCGGCCGGGTCGTCGCTCGAAGCGTCCAACAAGGTGTGCCGGGTGATCGACGCCCGGCTCTCCACGATGCGGAAGACGGACGAGAAGCCGACCAACCCGGTCCTGCACTTCGCCCGACGCACGGGGCGGGCCGAGCGGGACGAACACGCCGCCCCGGTGACCGCGACCGAGTACCTGTTGAGCATGAACCCCGACTCCGGGCTGTCCCGCGAGGAGGCGATCAAGTTGGTCCTCGCGGACCTGAAGGACGCGGCGGCCGGCGCGGACGTGGAGG
>JAYUBA010001339.1:0-3265 GCA_043741075.1 Frigoriglobus sp. | reverse complement strand
TTCATCAGGTGGACGTAGTGGGTGACCAAGAGGATGCCGTTGCGCACGGCGATCCCGCCCAGGGAGATGAAGCCGACGAGGCTCGCCACCGTGAGTGTCTGGTTCGTGATGACCAAGGCCAGCACGCCGCCGATGAAGGCGGTCGGGATCGCGTTCAGGATTTGCAGCACGATCCGGGCGGACGCGAACAGCATGTACAGCACGAAGAACATGCCGACGAGGGAAACGCCCGCCAGGACCGCGATGAGCCGCGTGGCCCGCTTCTGGCTCTCGAACTGCCCGCCGTACTCGACGAAGTACCCCTCCGGCATCGGCACCTTCTCGGACACGTTCTTCTGGATGTCGCCGACCACGCCCGCGAGGTCGCGGCCCAGCGCGTTGCACCGGATCACGATCCGCCGGCGGACGTTCTCGCGTTTCACCTGGTTCGCGCCGGCGTCGCCGCCGGTCATCGGGGTCACGTCGGCCAGGTCCTTCAGCCGCACCCGCTCCTGGCCGTTGGGGAGGTCGAGCCACAGTTCCTTGAGGTTCGCCACGTCCGCCCGGTACGGCTCGTCGAGCCGCACCACGAGGTCGAACCGCCGCTGCCCCTCGACCACCTGCGACACGACCTCGCCGTTGAGCGCGATCTGCACGAAGCTGCCGACGTAGGCCCGGTCCACGCCGTAGAACGCGAGGGCTTCGGGCCTGAGCTTGATGTGGATTTCGTCCACCTTACGGATCGGCTCGACCACGAGCGAACTGACCCCCGGCACGCCGGCGATGGCGGCCTTGATCTGGTTGGCGACCTTCTCCAGGGTGTCGAGGTCGTCGCCGTACAGCTTGATCGCGATCTGGGCGGTGCTGCCGGAGATCATGTGGCTGATGAGGTGGGCGAGCGGCTGCTCGACCTCGATGTCCACGCCCGGCACCTCCTCCTTGATCTCTTTTTGGAGGGTCGTGAGAACCTCCTTGCGCGACTTCCCGCAGTCCGGGTTCACCGTCACGAAGAACTCGTTGGCGTTGGGCGGCTCGGCGTGTTCGTCCATCTCCGCGCGGCCGGTCCGGCGGAAGAACACCAGCACCTCGCCGTTCGGGTTGGCCCCCGCCTTCTGGAGCGAGCGGAGCTTGGCGTCCACGAGTTTGGAGGTCGCGTTGGAGGCTTCGAGGGACGACCCCGGCGGGAGCGTCACCCCGACCTGGACGGTGCCCTCGTCGAACGGCGGCAGGAAGTCCGCGCCGATGGTGGTGAGCCGCCACCCGCAGTACGCGACCAGGAGCCAGGTGAGGAGCAGGAGCAGCCCGGCCCGCCTCATGCTGAACCGGACCAGGTGCCCGGCCGCCCACTTCAGGGCGCGGACCAGGAACCCGTCCCGCTCCGCGTGGGCCGCCTTCGGGTCCGCGAGCAGGTAGGAGGCGAGGACCGGGGTGACGGTGAGCGAGACGACCAGGGACGCGAGGATCGACACGATGTAGGCGATGCCGAGCGGGGTGAACAGCCGCCCCTCGATCCCGGTGAGGGCGAACAGCGGCAGGAACACCAGGACCACCACGGCGGTGCCGAAGACGATGGACGTGCGGACCTCGACGCTCGCCTCGTAGACCACCCGCAGCGCGGGCTTCGGGTCGGCGGCGTGGGCGTTCTCCCGCAACCGTCGGTAGATATTTTCGACATCGACAATCGCATCATCAACCAACTCTCCGAGTGCGACCGCGATCCCGCCGAGCGTCATCACGTTGATGCTCAACTCGGTGCCGGTGACCGCGCCGATGAGCTTGAAGACGATCACCGTGACGACGAGTGAGAGCGGAATGGCGACGAGCGAAATGAACGTCGTGCGGAAGTTCAGCAGGAACAGGAACAGCACGATCAGGACCAGCACCGCGCCGACGACCAGCGCCTCGCCGACGTTGTAGACGCCCCGGTCGATGAACTCGCGGAGTTCGTACATCCCGGTTTCGAGGACCACATCGGCCGGCAGCGACGGCTCGACCTCGGCGAACGCCGCCTTCACCCGGTCCGTTAGTTCGCGGGTGTCGGTACGGGGCTGCTTCGTGACCGTCAGCGCAACACCGGGGTGCCCGTTGACGCTGGAGTCCCCGCGCTTGACCTGCGCGCCCTCGACCACCTTCGCCACGTCGGTCAGCAGCACCGCCCGGCCCGGCGGCTGGCCCGGTTCGGGCTTGGGCGGCGGTTTGACCACGACGAGCTTCAGGTCCGCGACCACCTGCTCCGGGCGCGGGCCGAGCCGCCCGATCACCCGGATCGGCTTCTCGGTCCCGCCCAGGTCGGCGAACCCGCCGGTGAAGTTCACGTTGTTCGCCTTGAGCGCGGCGTCCACGTCGCGGAGCGTCACCCCGTACTCGTGGAGGGCGGTGGGGTCCACCAGCACCTGGTACTGCTTGCGGCCCCCGCCCATCGTGATGACCTGGGCGACCCCGGACGCCTTCAACAGGCGCGGCCTCACCACCCAGTCGGCCAGGGTGCGGAGCGACAGCGCCCGCTTCGCCTCGGACGGGAACACGAGGTCACGCACCCGCCCGTCGATCACCGCCCGCACCCGCTGGTCGCCGGCCGCCGGCCCCTCGGCCCTGCCGACGGGTCCGGCGGTCTCGACGGGGGCCAACGCCTCCCACTTCGACTCGCCGACGGGGACGGGTTCCCACGCGGCCGGGTTCCGCCGGTCGGTCACCTTCCAGGCGCACAGCGCCGGAGGGCCGCCCGCGTTCGGGACGCGCTCGGCGTAGAACGGGGTGTCCGGCACGGGGATCAGTTCGCCGCCCTTCGGCCCCGGCTGCCGGCGCATCCCCGCGATCAGGAACTGGCCCATGATCGAACTAACGGGGGCCATCTGCGGGCGCACGCCCTCCGGCATGTCGCCGGACACGGTGCCGAGCCGCTCCTGTACCGTCTGCCGGGCGGTCCGGATGTCGGTGCCCCAGGCGAACTCGACGTACACCACCGACAGGCCGAAGCCGGACTGGGTGCGCACGTCCTGCACGCCGGTCGCGCCGAGCATGGACGATTCGAGCGGGTAGGTGACGAGCGTCTCGACCTCTTCCGGGGCCAGGCCGGGGCACTCGGTCATAATCGTGACGCGCGGCCGGTCCAGGTCGGGGAACACGTCAATCGGCATCGTCGTGGCCTGGTAGCCGCCGTAGAGCAGCGCGACGAGGCACGCCACCACGACCAGGGACCGGTGCCGCAGGGCGAACTTGATGACCGCGTTCAGCACGGACCGCCCTCCGTTAGTGGTTGTGGCCTTCGTGCCCGTGGCCGCCCCCG
>JAYUBA010001338.1:0-3265 GCA_043741075.1 Frigoriglobus sp. | reverse complement strand
CACACACTCACGCTTCAACGCGCCGTTCGCCTAATCCTCCGCCTTCGGGATGAACGGCGTCACGTCCATCGCCTCCGACTCCTCCTCATCGCCGCCCGGCACCGCGAGCGGGGCGTCGGTGATGACCGCGTTCGCCGGCGCGTTCGGGTCGTTCTCCGCGGTCGCCATCTGCGCGAACTCCTTGCCGTCCACCGTCAGCACGACGCGGTACGCGCCGGCCTTCGGCGGCGCCCACGCGAACCGGTGGAACCCGACCGCGGTGGCGGGCGCCTTGAAGTCGCGCACCGCCTTGCCGTTCACGTCCAGGATTTTCAGCGACACGTCCTTCGCGGGCGATGTCAGTAGGTAGTCGATGAACCCACCGGACGGCGGGTTGGTGCCGTAGAACTTGCGCACGTCGCGCGAGTACGGGAAGCTGCCCGGCGCGAACTGCCACCGCGTCACCGTGGCCGGGGCGAACAGCGTCGCCGGTGCCTTCAGCGCCTCCGGCGTCATCTGCCGCAGGCTCGCCACGTCCACCACCCACACGCTGCGGCCGTGCGTGGCGATCACGATCTCGCTCGCCGTCGTCGGCTGCGCCACCTCGTGGACCGCGACCGTCGGCAGGTTGTTGCTGATCTTCGCCCACGTCTCGCCGCGGTTCACCGACGCCCAGATGCCGAACTCCGTGCCGCAGTACAGCACCTCGGAAGTCGTGATGTCCTCGCGGAGAACGCGCGTCGAACCGAACGCTGGCAGGTTGCCGACGATGCTCTTCCACGTCTGGCCGTAGTCCTCGGTGACGAACAGGTACGGCTTGTCGTCGTCCGAGCGGTGGCCGTCGAGGCACACGTAGCACCGGCCCTCGTACTTGCGGCCCGGTTCGATGCTCGACACGCACCGCGGGCCGGGCGCGCCGGCGGCCTTCAGCTTCTCACTCACGTTCACCCAGTCCTTGCCGCCGTCCCGCGTCACCCACAGCGCGCCGTCGTCGGTGCCGGCCCACAGCACGTCCGCGCTCTTCGGGCTTTCGGCCAGCGCCGTCATGGACCCCTGCTTGGTGCGGGTGAGTTCGGGGCTGATCGGCTTCAGGTTGTCGCCGCGGGCGATGGAGCGGAACACGTACTGCGCGCCGCAGTAGAAGATGTGCGAGTTGTGGCTCGACAGGATGAACGGCGTGTTCCAGTTGAACCGCAGCTCCTCGCCCTCCTTGACCGGGCGCGGGCGGGCGCCGCCCTGCTCGCCGGTCTTCAGGTTCTGCCGGCCGATGTTCCCGTTCTGGCTCTCCGAGTACACCCAGTCCGGGTCGTTCGGATCGACGCGGCACACGAACCCGTCGCCGCCCCGGAGGAACACCCAGTCCTCGTTCGACGGGCCGGTGCCGCGGAGCGTGCGCGACGGGCCGCCCCAACTGCCGTTGTCCTGCAACCCGCCGTAGACGCGGTACGGTTTGCGGGTGTCCACCGCGACGTGGTAGAACTGCCCCAGCGCCAGCACGTTCAGGTGGTCCCAGTTGGCGCCGCGGTCGTAGGTGGCGTAGAAGCCGCCGTCGCACCCGAGGATCATGTGCCGGCCGTCCTTCGGGTCGATCCACAGCGCGTGGAAGTCCGGGTGAACGGTGCCGGCCTTAGCACTGGCGAATTGCTTCCCGCCGTCGGTGCTCCTCCACAAGATCGTGTCGCCGAGGACGTAGATCGTCTTGTCGTCGGTCGGATCGACGCGGACGTTGGAGAAGTAGAACGGCCGCGGGTTGAGGCTGTTCACGCGGGTCCAGGTGTCGCCGTTGTCCTTCGACACGTACACGCCGCCGGTCTGGACGCCGTCCTTGCCCTGGTTGTTCTGCGCGTTCACCTGCTGCCCGCCGACCGTCCGGTCGATGAGGAACGGGCGGGCGGCGAGCGGGTTCGGACCTTTCCCGCCGGCGGCCGGGAACCGCGTCTCGGCCGTCTCCAGCGGCAGTTCCGCGTCGAACGCCTTCTTGTCGCCCTCCTGGAAGGTGACATTCACCTTGTCGCCGGCCTTGCGCGGGTTGTCGAGCTTGGCCGAGACGCGCAGTTCGGTGAGGTAGTCGCGGAAGCTGTTCACCTCCTTGCCCTCGACGCCGACGACGGTCATGCCGGCCTTCACGCCGGCCTTCACGGCCGCGCCGCCCTTGGGCACCTCCGCCACCTTCACCGGTTCGTCGAAGCGGGTGACCGCCATCACGATGCCGCCGGGCGAGAGCGTGGCGGCCCCGCCCTTCCCCTTCGGCGGCGGGTCGGCCGGCCGCGGGACTAACTTCATCTCGACGGTGAGTGTCTCCTTCTCGTCCTTCTTGTCGTCCTTCTTGTCCTCCTTCTTGTCGTCCTTCTTCTTCTCCTTCGCGCGGACCACGGTGAGCTTCACCACGTCGTCCGGTTTCTTGCCGACCATGAGGTCGAGCAGGTCGTCGTAGCTGGTGATTGTCTTCCCATCGACGGCGGTGACGAGGTCGCCGGCCTTCAGCCCGGCCTTCGCGGCGGGGCCGTCGTCGAGGATCGTGTTCAGCTTCGCGCCGTCCTTCTCGCCGTCGCCGGCGACGCCGAGGTACACCGCGAGCACCGGCCGCCCCTTGCCGATGTTCTCGGTGTCGATCATCGCGTACACCAGCCCCTTGGTCTTGCGCGAGTAGTCGAGGCCGATGCGCCCGGTCTTCACGGTGGGCAGCCCGGTCGCGCCCTTCTCGCCGGTGAGCTTCTTCCACGTCGCGCCGCCGTCGGCCGTCTTAAACAACCCGCCGCCGGGGCCGTGCGCGACGACCGGGCCGTATTGGTCCGGGCCGGGCCAGACGGAGCCGAAGAAGCCGTCGAACTCGTCGCGCTTGCGCTCCCACAGTCCCGCGAGCACCACGTTCGGGTCGAACGGGTCCATCCGCAGCTCGATCGCGCCGGTCCGGTCATCGACGTACAGCACCTTCTTCCAGGTCTTGCCGCCGTCCCCGGTCTTGAAGACGCCGCGCTCCTCGCCCGGCCCCCACACCCGGCCCATCGCCGCGACGTACACCGTGTTCGGGTCTTTGGGGTGAATCACGATCTTGCCGATGCTGAACGACTTCTTCAGCCCGACGTTCTGCCACGTCTTGCCGGCGTCGGTGCTCTTGTAGATGCCGTCGCCGTAGGAGGCGGAGTTCCGCGGGTTGTTCTCGCCGGTGCCGACGTACACGACGTTCGGATCGCTCGGCGCGACCGCGACATCCCCGATGGACACGGTCGCCTCCTTCTCGAACGCGAAGGTAAAGGTGGTGCCGTTGTTGACCGTCTTGAGCAGC
>JAYUBA010001337.1:0-3272 GCA_043741075.1 Frigoriglobus sp. | reverse complement strand
TCTTCGAGCCGGGTGAGGGGTAACGTTACGCGCGCGAAGGGCGCTTCGCGTGGTCCGCTTAGCTCAGCGCTCCTTCACACGGTGGCGGTGCTTCGCCGCCCTCTCCCGCAAGGGGAGAGGGCGAAACCCAGACCAGAGCCTTCACCACCATGAAACCAATCACCTTCGTCTCCGTCCTCGCGCTGGTCGTGTGCGGCGCGCTGGTTCACGGCGCGGTCACGCAGCGGTGGAGCGTGTTCGAGCCGGACACCGCCCTGACCGGGCGGTTGCACGCGCTGGAAGTGCGGTTCGAGGACTGGCAACCGTCGGAGGTGCCGACCGAGATGCCGCTGAACGAGCGGAGCACGGCCACCAGTCGCCGGTACGCGTCGCCGGGCGGGCGCGCGGCGGTCGTCAGCCTCATCAGCGGCATCCCCGGCTCGGTCGCCTCGCACACGCCCGACGTGTGCTACCCAGGCAGCGGGTACAAGACGCTCCGCGGCACGCGCAAGGAGACCTTCGCCCTGCCGGACGGCCGCGCCTGCACCACCTACGTCGCCGACTTCGAGAAGAAGACGCAGACGAAGGTGGACCGCGTGCGGGTGCGGTGGGCGTGGACGACGGACGGCGCCTGGGTCGCGCCGGACAACCCGCGGTGGCAGTTCGCCGGCCAGTTGCGCGCCCCGATGCTCTACAAGGTGTACGTCGCCACCCCGCTGCCGGACGCGGAGGGGGAGGAGGCGCTCGAGGACGACGCGGTCACGAAGGCGTTCGTGACGGCCACGTGGGCGCAGTATTCCGCGGCGTTCGTGAAGTGAGCGGGCGTGTTCGAGCCTAGGGCGGTGCCCCAGGACTTCCGATTCGCCCGCGAGGATCGAGTCCGATGCCAGTGAACCGGTTGCCGCCTGTGCGAGTCAGCCCGAGGTCCGCGTTGCGAACGCCCGCGAATCCCGCCCCGCGCCTGCGGCCGAGTCCCGGCGACCCGCCGCCGGTGCCGCCGCTTTCGGCCGGCGAGCGGGCGAAGGCCGCGGCCGACTTCGCGCTCGCGGCGCTGGTGCTGGTGCCCGCGCTGCCGCTCCTAATGCTGTGCGTGTTGCTGGTGCGGCTCACGTCGCGCGGGCCGGCGGTCTACACGCAGGCCCGCGTCGGCCGCGGCGGGCGCGTGTTCACGCTGTACAAGGTCCGCACGATGTACCACGACTGCGAGCGGCTGACCGGCCCGCAGTGGAGCGCGCCCGGCGACTTGCGCATCACACCAGTGGGCCGTGTGCTGCGCAAGCTGCACCTGGACGAACTGCCGCAACTGCTCAACGTGCTGCGGGGCGAGATGTCGCTGGTCGGCCCGCGGCCGGAGCGGCCGGAGATCGTGAAGCGGTTGCGCGAGGTGGTGGTCGGCTACGACCGCCGGCACGCGGTGAAGCCGGGCATCACCGGGTTCGCGCAGATCCACCTGCCGCCGGACACGTGCGTCCGCAGCGTGCGGAACAAGCTCGTCTACGACCTCTTCTACATCCGCTCCCGCGGCGTGCGGATGGAACTGTTCGTCCTCCTCGCCACCGGGCTGAAGACGCTCGGCCTGAAGCGCATGTACCACCGCGCCCCGCGCGTCCCGACGGAATGACACCCGAAGAAGGACTAGGCACAGGGACACAGAGAAGACCGGAGAGAAGAGCTCTTCAAAACAATTCTGTCCCTGCTTTCTCTGTGCCTCTGTGTCTCTGTGGTTAGTTCTGCCTTTTGAATTATCGAGGCACCTATGCCGTCCGTCAGCGTCATCGTCCCGGTGCGGAACGAGTCGCGGTCCATCGAACACACGCTGCGGCTCCTGCTCGCGCAGGACTTCCCGCGCGGCGAGTTCGAGGTGATCGTCGCCGACGGCGCGTCCACCGACGGCACGGTGCCCGTCGTCCGCCGGCTTCAGAGCGAGTTCACGAACCTGAAGCTCGTGTTCAACCACGCCAGGCTCTCTTCCGCCGGGCGCAACACCGCGATCCGCCACGCGACCAAGGACGTGATCGTCATCGTGGACGGCCACTGCCACGTGCCCGACCCGCACTACCTCGCGAAGTTGTCGGCCGCGTTCGCGGCGAGCAACGCGGATTGCCTCGGCCGCCCGCAACCGCTCGGCATCGAGAACCCGACCGCATTTCAAGTGGCGGTGAGCGCCGCGCGCAGCAGCCGGCTCGGCCACAACCCGGACTCCGACATCTACTCGAACGAGGCGAAGTTCGTCCCGCCGCAAAGCACGGCAGTGGCGTACGCGCGGAGCGTGTTCCACACGATCGGGCTGTTCGACGAGGAGTTCGACGCGTGCGAGGACGTGGAGTTCAACGAGCGGGTCCACGCGGCCGGGCTGACGTGCTACTTCACGCCGGCGGTGAAGATCGTGTACGAGCCGCGGGGCAACTTCCGCGCGGTGTTCTACCAGCTCGCGCGCTACGGCGGCGGGCGCGCGAAGCTCGCGTGCAAGCACCCGAAGTCGCTGTCGATCCCCGCGCTGGTGCCGCCGCTGTGGGCGGTGTGGGTGATCGCCGCGGGGCTGTTGAGCGTCGCGGTGCCGTACCTCGGCTGGCTGTGGCTCGCGAGTGTAATGCTCTACGCGACGGTGCTGCTCGCCGCGGGCGTCGCTCTGGGCCGCGGTCAGTCGCTCGCGGTGACCGCGCGCATCCCGGTGGTGTTCGTCGCGATCCACTTCGGCTTCGCGTGGGGCTTCTGGAAGGAAGTGGCGAAGCAGGTCCGCACGCGGATAAACTGGCGTTCGTACCGCACACCACAACCCGCTGGCGCGCCATGAACCTGTTCACCGCAATCGCCCTGATGTCGTTCGTCGCCGCGCCGGTTCCGAAAGACGACCCCGTCAAGGAAGCGCAAGCCGCCCTTCAAGGCGAGTGGAAATTCCTCTCCTGGACGAAGCTGAATCGGGACAATCCGGAACTCGTCAAGAAGGGAAAAGTCGTCGTGGCGGGCGACACACTGACGATCAAAATTGACGACAAAGATAACGCCATGACGTTCGCGCTCGATCCGGCAACGGACCCGCCGACGTTCGACTTCAAGGGGAAGAACGGCGGCAAAGACATCAGAGGCATTTACAAGCTGGACAAAGACAAGCTCACGATCTGCTTCGGCATTGAGGGCAGCTTACGCCCCACCGACTACAAGCCCGGTAGAGACAACGGCGTGATGGTTCTGGAGCGCGTGAAGAAGTGACGGGCGGCGGCACCGCGCACCCAACGAGCGCCGGCCGCGCAGGAGAAAGCCGATCTGGTGCTGTTGAGGTTCCCAGGGGGGAA
>JAYUBA010001336.1:0-3273 GCA_043741075.1 Frigoriglobus sp. | reverse complement strand
TTTGATCTTCGCGCCCGGCAGACCGAGGTACTCCTTCTTCAACTTCTTCCGCTTCTCGTAGACCACGAACCCGCGGCTGGGGATCGTGTGGACCGAATCGACCACCCGCACGACGTGGTCGGGCGACTCTAGCTCGTCGTCGGGTATCTCGTCGGCGGCGACGCCGGAGCCTTGGGTCTTGAAGGCTTTCACGACGTGATTGCGGCCGAGTTCGACGACCCCGCCCGCCGCAATCCCCTTGACGACTTCTCGGTCCTGGCGCCCCCGGTCGAGGCGCTGTATGGCTTTCATCAGTAGCCGCACGTCTTCCACCGCCTCTTCCGGGACGTAGATCGTCGGCGGCTCCATCTTCATCATGCGCCGGCGGGCGACGTACACCGGGAGCGCCGCGATGTGGTCGAGGTGCGTGTGCGACACGAACCACGTCGGCGTGCCCATGAAGTCCCACGGCTGCGCGCCGAGGTCGAACCCGATGTTGAGTTCGGGGACGCGCCAGTAGCTCTGCACCGCCGCGCGGGACCACCCTTCGACCGTCAGCCCGTCGTGCTTGAGGGTGTAGTAGGGGGCGTTGTCCACCGGCCGGTCGGGGGTCATGTCGCGTCTCCGGAACCTAACCCCCCAGCCCCCTTCCCTGAAAAGGAAGGGGGAGAAAGAGCGTCGGCGGTTGAAAGGACACCCGCGACTCAGGGCGAGGTTCGTGGAGTGCCGATAGATGGTGTGCGAGCCGGGCGGGCGAAGTCAACGGGCCGCGGCGAAAGAGCCGGGCGCGGCAAGCGGGGCAACCTGTACCGCGTGGGCCGGTTGGGCGGGTCGATCGGGAGCGTTGTGCCGGCGGCGAACGGCACCGCGGTGCAAGGCATACCGCCCGCACCGTCTGTTCGGAGAAGTGTCGGACATCGCGGCTCGGATTTCCGCCGGCCGGCCTCGCGGGCCGCTCGAGCCAGTCGCCAAAATACCAGACACAACCGCCGTTGACCGGCGGGCGTGGATACGGCATAAGCCCGGCTTCGGGCAGAAGTAGCGAGGAACTATGCGAACTCTACACCTTCGGCGCATCGGGCTTCTCGGCGCGATCGTCGCCGCAACCGCCGGGTCCGGCTGCGCGGGCATGAACAACACGGAACGAGGCGCGGTCGGCGGCGGCGTGTTCGGCACCGCGGCCGGTGCCGCCATCGGCGCGGCGACCGGTCGGCCCTTGCTTGGGGCCGCCATCGGTGCCGCGGGCGGGACCGCGACCGGCGCGCTCATCGGCAACAGCGTGGACAAGGAAGAGAAGCGCGACCGCGATGTCGCCCAGGCCGCGGCGCTCGCCGACGCACAGTCGCAGGCTCAGCGGCTGGGCATCACCGACGTGATCGAACTGGCGAAGGCCGGGCACGGCGACCAGGTCATCATCAACCAGATTCGGGCCACGCGGAGCACGTTCCAGCTCTCCTCGGCCGACCTCAACCTGCTGAGGACCAACGGCGTCTCGGACCGAGTAATCGCGGAGATGCAGGCGGCGCGCGGGGGACCGCCGGCGCGGGTGGTCGTCCGCGAGCAGCCGGGCACGATCATTTACGAGTCGCCGCCGCCGTATTATGTACGGCCGTCGCCGGTGATCGTGGTCGGCCCGCGCCCGTACTACGGCGGCGGCTACGGCTACGGCGGCGGGTACTGCTACGGCCGCCACTGGTAACGCGGCCGGAGACGGCGCGTAACCTTTCCACCGCCCGCGGGGTTCCATCCGGTGAACCCCCGCGGGCGGCGTCCGTTCCCGCGGGGTTTGCGGCCGTGCCGTGTTCGCGTAAACTGAAGTTCCCTCCCACAACTGCCGCCCGCACCCCCTTCGGAGACGCTGCCACATGACGCCGCGCGCCGCCCTGCTCGCCTGCACCTTCCTGACCGCCGCGACGCTCACCGCGGCCGACTGGCCCGGCTTCCGCGGCCCGAACCGCGACGGCATTTCCACCGAAACCGGCCTGCTGAAGAAGTGGCCGGACGCCGGCCCGCCGCTGGCGTGGACCGCCAAGAACCTGGGCCTCGGGTGGGGCACGCCGGCGGTCGCCGACGGCAAAATCTACGGCCTCGGCCTCCGGGACGGCAAGGACGGCGTGTGGGCGCTGAACGAGGCGGACGGGAAGGAGTTGTGGTTCGCCCCGATCGCGGACACGGCCCCCGATCACGGCCCGCAAACCAACGGCCCGGCAAGCACGCCGACCATTCACAACGGCAAGGTGTACGCCGTCAGCCACGGCGGCACCGTCGCGTGCCTGGACGCGGCGAACAAGGGGAAGGTGGTCTGGACGAAGAGCTACGCCGGCGACTTCGGCGGCGTCGGCGTCGGCAACGTCAAGGATAAGACGAAGTGGGGCTACAACGACTCGGTCCTGGCCGACGGCGACAAGATCGTGTGCGCGCCGGGCGGGCCGAAGGCCGCGCTCGCCGCGCTGAAGGCCGACACCGGCGAAGTGATCTGGACGGCCGAAGCCGGCCCGGTCGGTGGCGGGCAGGGCTACTCGTCGCCGATCAAGGCGACCTTCGGCGGCGTTCCGATGTACGTCATCCTCACCGGCAGCGCGGGCGGGTTGCTCGGCGTCCACGCGGACACCGGCAAGGTGCTCTGGCGGTACAAGGGCACCGCGGCCACCGGCGGCGTCGCGCAGATTCCCATCCCGGTCATCAAGGGCGATCTCGTCTGGGTGTCGTGCAGTTACAGCGGCGGCGCGGCGCTCCTCCAGATCGTGCCAAAGGGAAAGGACGCGTTCGACGTGAAGGAGATCAGGGCGTACAAGAAGCCCGAACTGAACAACCACCACGGCGGGATGGTGCTGGTTGGCGACCACGTTTACTTCGGCCACGACCAGAACAAGGGGTTCCCGGTGTGCGTCGAGTTCAAAACGGGCGAGATCAAGTGGGGGCCGATCACGAAGGACGTGGCCGGCGGTGCCGGGTCGGCCGCGGTGCTGTCCGCCGACGGCCGCCTCTACTTCCGCTACCAGAACGGCACGATGGTTCTCATCGAGCCGTCGCCGGAGGACTTGAAGGTGGTGTCGTCGTTCAAGCTGCCGCCGCCGGACGTGAAGTCCTACTCGCAGAGTTGGCCGCACCCGGTGATCGCGAACGGCAAGCTCTACCTCCGCGACCAAAATCTGCTGCACTGCTACAACGTGAAGGCCGCGGGGAACTGAATAGCAACCCACCCCCCGGCCCCCTCCCTGAAGGGAGGGGGAGAAGACAAAGCCGGCGTGGTCTTCCTCCCCCTCCCTTCAGGGAGGGGGCCGGGGGGTGGGT
>JAYUBA010001335.1:0-3273 GCA_043741075.1 Frigoriglobus sp. | reverse complement strand
GGGGAGGTCGCCGCGTCGCTTTGGACGCGGCGGGTGGGGGGGCGTCACCCTGTCCGCGGAGCTACCCCCCACCCGTCGGCGAAGCGCCGCCGACCTCCCCCTCAAGGGGGGAGGTCAATGCAGAGGCAGGCTTCGCCTGTCCCCTACAGACCAAGTATCGGAGACCTCCCATGACCCGCGTGAGCGCCGTGATATTCGCGATGGCCGTCGCCGCGCTCGTGGCGGCCGTGCCCGGCACCGTCCGCGCCCAGAAGTGGTACGAGAAGGCCGTGAAGAAGGTCGAGGGGCGGTTCACGCCGGCCGAGGCCAAGCCCGGCCAGACGGTCACGTTCGCGCTCACCGTCGATCTCACCGACGGCTACCACACCTACCCGACCGCGCAGCCGGACAAGCTCGCGGCCGGCATGGTGAACGCGATCACGTTCCCCGACCCCGGCACGGTCATCTTCGTCGGCACCACGCTCGACCCGAAGGACTTCGTGACCAAAGAGGAGCCGGACCTCGGCATCAAGGAACTGCGGGTCAACGTCGGCACGGTGGTGTACACCCGCAAGGCGGTGGTGTCGCCGAAGGCGGCTGCGGGCGCGGCGACGGTGAAGCTCGCGGCGTTCAGCCTGAGCGTGTGCGACAAGACGAACTGCTTCCCCGCGAAGACCGTCCCCATTGAGGCCGCGCTGAAGGTGCTCGACGGCCCGCCGGTCGCGGTGGAGAAGGCGTATGCCGACGAGGTCGCGAAGGCGCTGGGCGGGAAGTAAGCTCGCCTGTAAGGCTTTTCACCGACCCGCGGTATGACCCCTCAACGGGGCAGACCGGCATGTCGCCCCTTGGTCAATAGAACAAGCCCACGGGTTCCGTGGGCTTCGTTCTTATCCGTCCCTTCGCGGTGCATTCTCATGCCACGCTCCACCCTCCCGCTGACCCTACTCGTCCTGTTTACCCTGTCCGCGAACGTCCGCGCGCAGCCGTTCGGCGACCCGTTCCCGAAAGACGGCCTGCCTGCGGGCGGGGGCGATCTGCCCAAGTCGTTCACACGCCTCGCCGAACTGGACATCGCCGTCGTGCCGGCCAAGGCGAAGTGGGGCGAAACGGTCACGGTCAAACTCACGCTGACGCCGAAACCGGAAGCGCACTCGTGGACGTATCCGGCGTTCCCGGAGGACAAGGGGCAACTCGCCCGGAACGGCATCGCGTTGCCCGCGCCGGGCGACCTCATCTTCATCGGTGCGGTTGCCGACCCGCCGGTGACTTGGGACAAGAAGCCGCGCGAGGGCGCGAAGAACGGCGAGCAGGATCAGTACACCACCGGCCGGGTGACGTGGGAGTTCAAGGCGGTCGTATCACCGCGCGCGAAAGCCGGCAAGGCGACGGTCGCACTCCCCGGCGTCTCGTTACAGGTGTGCGACAAAGACAACTGCGTGCCGGCGGGCGGCAAGCGACTCCCCACCGCGACGCTCGAAGTGGTCGAGGGCGCTTCGGACAAGGTGAACCTGGAAGACCTCGCGTCGGCGCTGGAGGTGCTGAAGGTTCAGAAGCTCGCGCCGCCCGGCGGGATCGGAATCGGTGAACTGCCGCCCGCGTCGGGCGGCACCGCGGTCAAGAGCGATACGCGCAAGGTCGCGAAGCCGACCGACGCTTACGTCGCGGAGCTGAAGGCGATCGCGACGGCCATCGTTCCCGCCGACGCGGGCGGCGGGACCAAGCACACCGGCCTCTGGGCGTTCATGCTTACGGCCGCGCTGTGGGGGCTGATCTCGCTCGTCACCCCGTGCGTGTTCCCGATGATCCCGATCACGGTCAGCATCTTCCTCAAACAGGCGCACGGCTCGTTCCGCGAGCGGCTCAAACTCGCGGGCGTCTACTGCCTCACCATCATCACCGTACTCGGCACGTCCGCGTTCGCGCTGCTGAAGTTCATGGCGTGGCTGAGCGCCCACCCGGTCACCAACGTGCTGCTCGCGGTCCTCTTCCTGGTACTGGCGCTGAGCCTGTTCGGCATGTACGAAATTACGCTACCGAACGTGATCCAGAAGCGGTTGCAGGCGAAGCAGTCGAAGGGCGGCGTGGTCGGCACGATCTTCGGCGCGCTGGCGTTCACGGTCATCAGCTTCACGTGCGTGGCCCCGTTCCTGGGCGGGTTCGCGGGCATCTCCGCCGGCAACGACGGGAGCGGGAGCCTCGTCTCGCTGCCCACCGCGAAGGAGATCGCCGGCGGGCTGGCGTTCGCCACCGCGTTCGCCGCGCCGTTCTTCGTGCTCGCGATGGTGCCGGGGCTGATGAAGGCGCTGCCGAAGTCCGGCGGGTGGCTGGACAGCGTGAAGGTGGTGATGGGCTTCCTGGAACTGGCCGCGGCGCTAAAGTTCCTCCGCACCGCGGAACTACGGGTGTTCCCGACGCCGCAATACTTCACCTACGACGCGGTGCTGGGCGGGTGGGTCGCGATTAGCGCCGCGTGCGGGCTGTACCTGTTGAACGTGTACCGCCTCCCGCACGACGAGGAGAAGCCGAACATCGGCGTGCCGCGTCTCCTGTTCGCGCTGATGTTCCTCGGCTTCGCGCTGTACCTGACGCCGGCACTGTTCAAGGGTGCCGACGGCAAGCCGCAGCGCCCCGCCGGCGTCGTGTACGCGTGGGTCGAATCATTCCTCCTGCCGGAGGCCACAGAGGAGGGCTGGCGCACCGATCTGAAGGACACCATTGAAGCCGCCCGCAAGAGCGGGAAGCCGATCTTCGTGGACCTGACGGGCGTGACCTGCACGAACTGCAAGTACAACGAGCACAACGTGTTCCCGCAGACCGCCGTGCGCGACCAGTTGCAACAGTTCGAGCGGGTCCAGCTCTACACGGACTGGACGCCGGCGTCGGCGTTCGTTACTGATCCGGGTAAGGCGGCGCGGGACGCCGAAGGCGACGCCAACCGCGATTTCCAGAACGCCGCGTTCAAGGACATCGCGCTGCCGCTGTACGCGGTGCTGCTGCCGCAGGCGGACGGCAAGGTGAAGGTGCTCGGCGTGTACCCGGAGGGGAAGATCAACGACCCCGCCAAGTTCGCCGCGTTCCTGAAGGACGCGCTGGAGAAGGCCAAACCGAAGAAGTGACTACGGCGCAGATTGAGCCGCGCGCGGCTTCGCGGGACAACCCGCGAAGCCGCGAGCGGCCACTTTGTCAGGCGATCCCGTCGGCGAAGCCCTCGGGCTTCTTCGGTTTGGCCTTCTCCAGCGCGTCCTTCAGGAACGCGGCGAACTTGGCGGGGTCGTTGATCTTCCCCTCCGGGTA